>JAJRVS010000187.1 GCA_024277195.1 Verrucomicrobiota bacterium
AGTAAGATTTTGGTGAGGTGACTGAGTGGCCGAAAGTACATCTTTGCTAAAGATGCGTACCCCAAAAGGGTACCGTGGGTTCGAATCCCACCCTCACCGCCATTTATTCAAAAATCAAAATCAGCGCAGCGCGGTTTTGAATAGATATTGGCAAATGGATAAGGATGTAATATTAAGGGTCAAACCCCATGCAATTTTATTCTTGTGTGTTGGAAGATTGGGGGGCTTCTTTGCCTGGGCAATGCTTGATGGGGCTTGCGATTTGGCGGTGGCGGGCTATTCTGGCGGATGAAGAGGGATTGCTATCGTTGTTGCAGCTGGCTGGTAATGGTCTTGTTGGCGACGTATTTTTTTTCTAGCTGTCGGCTGACGGAGGGGAAACTGTCTTCGCTTAAAATCCCCAAAATCCCCCAGTTGTTTGGTGGAAAAGATAAAAAGAAAGTGGGGGGCACCGAGGGAAAAGCAGATTCGACTGATGATGAGAATGTGCCGGGCAATCGAACGGTGGGAGTGGTGCATCTGGTGAACGACCGCGGACGTTTTGTATTGGTGAAGTCGGTGTCGGGTGGTCGATCGATGGTGGCGGCGGGTACGACTTGGATGACTTATGATGCAAATGGTAAACCTTCAGCAAAACTCAAGGTCAGCTCAGAGCGCAAAGGTGCTTTTGTGGTGGCTGACATTGTCAAAGGTTCACCTAATCGTGATGATTCGGTTATTTTGCATGGATTGATGAACAAAAAAGGAGATGTCACTACGGTGACGACTCCGGGTGGAGAGAAAAAGCAGGTATTAGAGTAAGTGATTGAGATGGTTGAAAAATGATTGAAGAAAGCGAAGCGCGTGAAAAAATATTGGCGGTGACTCCGGTAGCGGAGGCCGAGCATTGTGTTTTGGCCAAGGCATTGGGGCGGCGGGCGGCAGCGGATGTTTTTGCCCGGGTGGATTTGCCGGGTTTTGATAATTCCGCGATGGATGGTTATGCGCTTCGTTATCAAGATGCGTGTGAGGCGGGAGCGCGCTTGCAGGTGACTGGAGAACAGGCGGCGGGAGCGGATCAGGGATTGAGCGTGGCGCAGGGGGAGGCTCTGCGGATTTTTACTGGAGCTCCTATGCCCAAAGGGGCGGATGCGGTCATCATGCAAGAGGACGTGAGGGTGATCGAAGGGGCGGATGGCAGACGGCAAATTGAGGTGGTCGAAGCGGTGGATGAGGTGGGGGAATTTATTCGCCGTCGCGGGGCGGATGTGTGTATCGGGCAGAAAATTGTTGCAGTTGGTGAGGAAATCACACCGGGGAGGATCGGCTTGTTGGCATCACAAGGGCTGGCGGAGGTGTCGGTGCATGCCTTGCCACGGGTGGCGGTGGTGACGACGGGTGATGAATTGATCGAGGCGGGTGCGGATTTGAGTGAGGGACATATTTATAACAGCAATGGGCCGATGTTGGCGGCTTTGGTCAAAAGCACATTGGGTTGTGAGGCTCGACTGCTTCATGCTCGCGATGATGAGGAAATTCTCGAGCAGACCTTGCGCAGTGCGTTGGATGAAAATGATGTGGTGTTGATTGCCGGTGGCGTTTCGGTGGGTGAGCATGATTTGGTCAAACAGGGGCTGACGGATCTGGGCGTTGAGACGGATTTCTGGCGGGTGAGGATTAAACCGGGCAAGCCATTTTTGTTTGGTCGTCGCGGGGATACCCAGATATTTGGATTGCCAGGTAATCCGGTGGCGGCTTATACGACCTTTTTGTTATTTGTGGCGGCAGCTTTGCGTAAGCGAGCCGGTTATGTCGATGACAGTGTGGAGGCTTTGCCTTTGCCAAAAGTCAGCTGTCGTTTGGGAGAGAAAATTGATTACAGCAAGGGCGGGCGCCCGCACTACTTGCGTGGAAATTTGAGTGAAGAGGACGGGGTGTTTGCCCCGGTGGGCATGCAGGCTTCGCATGCGATATTTGGCCTGAGCCGTGCGGATGCGTTGCTGCGAGTGGATGCAGGGGAGGTGCTGGAGGCGGGGGCGCAGGTGGAGGTGTTGCGTTTGCCTTGAATCAATGAGCGGGGCCGCTGGGGACGAAGACGCTTTGCATGCCGGCGGCGTTGGCGGCGTCGATGCCGGCCTGGCCGTCTTCGAAGACCAGACATTTTTCCGGGGCGATGTCCATTTTTTCTGCTGCCAGTAAAAACATGTCGGGGGCAGGTTTTCCTCGTTCAACATCGGCTGGGGTGACGATGATTTCAAAAAAGTGATCTAAATCGACGATTTTTAGAGAGGGCTCAACCAAGGTGATATCGCTACCCGAAGCGACGGAGACGGGAAGCTTGCCGTGGATGGATCGTAGCACATCTGCGACAGCATGAACGGCTTCGAGTTCGTGCATGTGCTGGAAGAAGTATTCCAGTTTGTGGTCGTGAATCGAGTCAGCATCGAGCTCACAGCCGTGTTCGGCATTGAGGGAGGCTACGGTTTCACGATCAGGTACACCTGCGGAGGCGTAAAAACGTTTTTCTGAAAAGTCGAAGGGAGCATCGTGGTGGATGAACGATGCGGACCAGGCACGGTAGTGCAAGGGCATGGAATCGACTAGGGTGCCATCGCAGTCGAAGATGTAAGCTTCGAAATCGCCTTGAGGAAATGTCAGAGTCATCGCTGGGTCTGTTAAGAGCTTTTTTGCTCGGACGGATTGCTTTCGGAAGTCGACAGAAGATGTTCGGCGCCACCTTTGTTGGGTGCTGAGAAAAACTTGCGGAACAATTTGCGTGGAATGCTTTTGCCTTGTTCTTCCTGCTCGACTTCTTCCAGAGCAGCGTGTTTGGCGTTTTCCCAGGCAGCTGAAAATCCAGGTGCGGTGACATACATGCTTTTTTCTGCACGAGCGAAAATCTCCAATTCCCGTTCGAGGGTCTGGGCGGAATTCTCGCCGCTGCCTTTGACTTTGATGCGCAGGTTTTCGTTTTCTTGTTTGAGCTGGTCTTTCTCCTTTTTCAGCTCGCCGAGGTGTTGGGCTTCGATTTCTACTTTGTCGCTCAAGCTGCGGCGCAGGCGCTTGAGTTCTATTTTGGTTTTGAAGTGCGCCCACAGGGAGAGCACTAGAAAGACCATGCCAAGCGCGAAACCCCAGAAGAAGGGGCTAGAGAAGATTGGTTTTAAAGATTCCATGATTCCGCATTATAGCGCGTACTGGCGATAGGTAAAGTGTGGAGAAATTCTTCCAAGCTGGACTTTGCAAAGGGCGGGCTTCGGTCTAGTCTGCTGGTGTATGTTTGATATACGCGAAAAACCGGAAATGGTGGAGCGCGCCTTTTTGATAGGCGCCTATTTTGACCGCAAGGATGAAGCCGAGGCGGCAAGTTTGCTCGAGGAGTTGTGTGAGTTGGTGCGCACGCTGGGCATTGGCATTGCCGAATCAAATTTGGTTTTTATCAGGGATCAGAGCAAGCGCTACCTGACGGGCTCGGGAAAGGCGCTGGAGCTGATGGAGCGGGCAAAGGAGCTCGATTGTGACGCGATCGTTTTTGACAATGAATTGAGCCCCTCACAGCAACGCACTTGGGAAGCCGAGGCAGATGTGTGTGTGCTCGATCGTGAAGAGGTGATTTTGGATATTTTTGCGATGCGTGCCCGGACGCGGGAGGCGGCTTTGCAGGTGCAGTTGGCGCGGATGCGTTATTCGTTGCCGAGATTGGCGCGAATGTGGACTCACCTGGACCGTCAGGGCGGAGGTTCGGGTGGGGGCAAGGGCGGCGCGGCTGCGGCGCGTGGTGAGGGAGAGAAACAGATCGAGGTGGATCGGCGTTTGGCCAGGAAGCGGATCAGCATGGTTGAAAAGGAATTGAATACGGTGCGCACCCAGCGGGCGACGCAGCGCAAGGAGCGGACTCGCGAGGGCTTGCCGCACGCAGCGATTGTGGGTTACACCAATGCGGGTAAGTCATCCTTGCTCAATCGTTTGGCGGATTCCGACATTCTGGTCGAGGATAAATTGTTTGCCACTCTGGATCCGACGACACGGAGAATCGAATTGCCCGATGGTCAGTCTTTATTGCTTACGGATACTGTAGGTTTTGTGCGCAATCTCCCGCACCGTTTGATTGAAGCTTTTAAAGCGACTTTGGAAGAGGCGGTGTTGGCGGATTTTTTGATTCATGTACTGGATGCTTCGGCAGAGAATGTCGGCAACTTTTATCAAACCACGTTGGACGTGCTGAGCGAGTTGGGAGCAGTGGATAAACCGATGGTATTGGTTTTTAATAAAATCGACTTACTGCAATCCTCGGAAGAAGGTTTGCTGCGCTTACATGAACTGAAAGGGCTTTACCCGGAGGCGTGTTTTATTTCGGTTCACAAAGGTGAGGGGGTTGAGGATTTTGTTTTGCGGATAAATACATTGAATCACGACCGGGTGGCACGGTTGAAATTGCGTATTCCACAGGCCCGCCAAGATTTGATGGCTTTGCTGCATCGGGATGGGAAAATTTTGGAACAGGAATACGAGGGCAACGATATCTTATTGACGGCGATGGTGCCGAGGGCGCAGTTGCATCATTTTGAAGGGTTTGAATTGGAAGGTGCTTTGTGAGGAAATTAACCGCGGATGGTGCGGATAGGCACGGATGGGGAGATGGTATAGGTGGGCTAGAGATCAATGCCTAGCGTGTTGAAACTCAAATAAAAACTGAGGTATGGTATGGTATGTGAGTGTTTATTAAAACGTAGTTTTAGCTGGGGACTTTGTCTGCTGTTGATGCTGAGCGCCACGAGCTGCCTGTCGGGCAGAGGGGTGAAGCCTTTAGGGGATCAAGTAGAGATCGTGAGAGGGAGGGCAGCAGAAAAAATGCCGTCTTATCTATTGAGCTGGAATGTGCATAAGTCCGAAGATGAGAGCTTCATAAAAGAAGTGAAGCAGATCTTAAAGGACGTTCCGGATGAAGCGGGGGTGATCCTTTGTTTGCAGGAGGTGCGGTCCAGTACGTATGAACTGATCAAGGATTTGCATAGTGACAAGGTGTCAGGGCATTACAGTCCGAGTTGGCGATACCCTTTTTTCAAGCGGTCAACGGGGTTGTTAACGATTGGGGATTCGAGCTTCGCGTCTGGCGATGCTCAGGCACGGCAGTTGCTTTCGCCAGGGCGTGAGTTTGGCTTTGTTTCGCCCAAGGTGTCATTGGTTACGGAGTTGACCTTGCCGGATGGAGGAAAGCTTCAAATCATCAATTGTCACGGGCTTAATTTTGTGTCCAGCGAGACTTTTGCGAAACAAATTGATCAGATTATTGACGCGCTCGAGGACAGTTGTGAAGCGGCGATCGTTTGTGGGGATTTTAACGTGTGGAGTGAGCAGCGCCTGGATTTGCTGCGGGGAAAAGCGCGGCAGGTGGGATTGAGAGAGGCCGTCAACCGAGCGCCGGGCAAATCGCCAGCACCTGCTTGGATCAGTGGCTTGAAGGGGGTCGGGGGGTATGACCCAGCTTTGCATTTGGATCGAGTTTTCACCCGCGGAGTTGAAGTGTTGGATTGTTATTCGATCGAGGGATCAACGAGCTCCGACCACTTGCCGGTGGTGCTACGTTTTAATTTGTGAGGGGCTAAAGGATAAGTTACCGTTTTTGCGATAGTGTAAATAAAGGAGTATTATGATTCAAAAGACTGGCAATATGTTTTTCAGGAGTGTCCATCTATGCACAGTGGTGTGGGCTGCATTTGGAAGTAGTTTATTTGCAATGGATGCGAAGGATGAAACTAAAAGCATCGATATGTTGTCGGCTCCGGATAGAATAACCTGGCCGAGCACAGATTCTGTAGAGCTTAAAGACGGGCTAGCAACGGTCGTAGCGACTAAATCCTGGCAACTCATTTACAAGCCGAAAGAAGACATGGCACCTGCCAATTCGCTGATCACCCTAGCGTTTGATATCAAGCGTGAAGGGCAGGGGCAGGGGCGTGGAGCGGTAATGATCACAGCACGTGGCAAAGGCGATAGTAGGATATTTTTAAAAAAAGATTTTGTAGCAAGTGGTAGAAAGCGGCGCGTGACTTGGTCGTTTCTGTGGCAATACCCCCTAGAGGAGTTGGAGAGGGAAGCCCAAGTGGGGCTCTGGATGCGTACTGCGCCCGAAGGCAGGTACGAGATTTCAAATGTCACATATTCTTTCCATGAAAAAATCCAGGGAACTACGACCACTCCCTTATTGGAGGGTTCCATAAAGCTTGACAACCCTAATATAAAAGTTACCGGGGTTAGATATGTTCGAAAATACCCGACTCACATAGAATTGGATCGTTTTAAGGAGGAATGTTATGCCAAAGACAGTCTAGAAAAATTGAGCTTTAGCACAGTAAATGCACGGACGACGACGGGGGCTCAATTGGTGATAAATACTGAAAGTCCGAAGGTGACTTTGTCTTGGGGGCTGGAGCCGGAGTATGCGGGGCAAAGGCTTAATTTCGGGTTGTATCTCAATAAAAAACCTACCGGTCAGATATTTGAGAAAAAGCGAGCTGATCTCAAGCAGGAGTTTACTTTCAGTTTCGAGACGGGTGCGACTAAAGGCAAACCTGTAATCTGTGAAGTGATTTATCCAAGTCATGCCAACCCATTTTTAGTAGGCTTAAAATTGGAACCTGGCTATGAGCTGCTTCCCGTGCCTGAGAGAAATAAAAAAGTTTTTCTGGCATTGGGTGATTCGATAACCCACGGCACAGGTCAGACGAGTACGGATAAAACCTGGGCGTTTCTGTTATCCAAAAAGAATCATCTTGAGCTTTTCAATATGGCGGTTGGAGGGGGGCAGTTGGCGGGTAATTTATTGACCGCAGAGCAACTTGGGGATTGGAAGAAATTGGATTTAATCACTATCCTTGTTGGAGCCAATGACTACGGTTCGGGTAAGTCGCCGGGTTTTTATTATGAACACTACAAAAAAATGATCTCGACTATTCGCAAAACACACCCGGATACCAAGATCGTTTGTATCGCCCCAACTTTTTCAAATGGCACTGAGCCACACAAAAAATCAGGAGCGACCCGTGATCAGTTCCGTAACAAAGTAGCGCAAATCGTAGCAGAAGCCAAAGAGTCGGGAGATAAGAACATATACCTGGTTCGGGGACAGGACCTGACTGGACCGGAAACGGGGTCACTTCATTTTACGGATGATGGGGCTTCGATTTTTGCGGATAGACTCCAGCTAGAACTCGATAAAATGGGCATTTTCAAATAAGCAATACGCTTGGTGTAGCGGACTAGCTGCTAGGTCGTGAGAAAAATGGTGAATAGCCTGATTCATCCGTAGAATCGAACTTGCTGGGGTGTATGCGAGCAGAGGTTTGACAAGTTTGGGTCATTTTCTGAGACGCTGAGCGAGATTTGGCACTAAAACACAAGGAAAAGGGCTTGTGCTTTCTTGCAAAGAAGATCAATCTGCGCAGATAGTTTTTGCGGATAGTTCGATTTTCTTTTGGCGACGGTGCGGAGAGGTAATGGCTACTAGCGATTTGAGTTATCATACAAAACAGTGTGTCACTGTTGAAATATCACCAATCAATCACTTAGAATAATGTTTAAGAATACCAGTAAATCGATCCTTTGTATCACCACAGCCTTGATGGGCACCTGGATGAATGCTCCGCTGCATGCGGAAGATGCAGAAAAAGCAAAGCTGCCAGTGTCGGCTGAAGCAAAACCTGCAACAGATATGACCGATGCCGATGCGATCGCGAAGAAGCTTGCCAATCCGATCGCTTCGATGACGAGCTTGCCTTTCCAAAACAACTTTGATTTTGGTGGCGGGCCTGATGGTGACGGTTTTCAGTATAAGATGAATTTTCAGCCAGTGATTCCTTTTTCACTTGGTGAGGACTGGAACTTGATCACTCGAACCATTGTGCCTTTTATTTACCAAGAGGATGTGATTGGGAAAACCAGTCAGAACGGATTTTCTGATACCACCTTCAGTGCGTGGCTTTCTCCTTCTGAGCCGACTGCTAGTGGCTGGACATGGGGTGTTGGTCCGGCTTTTTTGATCCCGACGGGAACGAATAATTTTTTGACGGCAGATCAGTGGTCCGCAGGGCCTACTGCCATCGCTTTGCGTCAGACCAAATACTTCACTTATGGTGCATTGGTCAATCAACTGTGGGCATTTTCTGGTGCAAATAACCGAGATTCTGTGAATCAAATGTTCTTGCAACCGTTTTTCGTTTACCTTCCAGGAGGTGGCTGGACGATTGCTCTGAATACAGAAAACACTTATAACTTCACCACTAATCAGTTCACCATCCCCATCAACTTGATGGTTAATAAAATGTTTAAGATCGGCAAAATGCCAGCGCAGTGGCAACTCGGCGCGCGTTATTATGCTGAAGCTCCGGATAATGGTCCTGAGTGGGGTTTGCGCGCCAGTCTGACGCTCATCATTCCTAAGTCTTAAGAATAGGAGAGCAACCAAACCCTTAGTTTATGATTGCCCTGCTAGCATCGCTCATGTTGGCAGGGTTTTGATTTAGAGCGAACAGACAGATGACTTGTATCGATATGAAAAAAAACACTCATTTCACTAAAACGGTGTTGCTGCTAACGACCTTGGTAGCCTTTGCGGGTGGGGGTTTTGCTCAGCAAAACCTGCCTTTCAAAAAAGTGCCATCTGCGAGTAAAGCGGGCGTCACGCTTGCCGAATCTACCCATAAGTGGAGGGTGGAGCCTCAGCGTTTACCGAAAGACGCTCCCAATATCGTTATTTTTCTGACGGATGATACAGGCTTTGGCAATACGTCTACGTTTGGCGGTCCAGTGAATACGCCGACCTTCACCCGTTTGGCGGACGAAGGTATTCGCTACACTTCATTTCATACCACAGCGATTTGTTCGCCGACCAGAGCGGCATTGCTTACTGGAAGAAATCATCATCATGTTGGTTATGGACAAATCTCGGAATTTGCTACAGATTGGGATGGCTACATTGGGGAAATCCCGAGGGAGACTGCCACCTTGCCGCAGATCTTAGGCGCTTATGGCTACACTTCTGCAGCTTTCGGAAAGTGGCATAATACCCCGACCACAGCGATCAATCCTTCTGGTCCGTTTGATCAGTGGCCTACCGGTTTGGGCTTCAATTATTTTTATGGATTTCTTGCGGGAGAAGCTTCGCAATACGAGCCGATGCTGTATGAAAATACCTTGGCGGTAGATTTTCCTAAGAAGGAAGGGTATCATTTAACCGAGGACATGGCTGATCGCGCCATCACGTTCATGCGCTATCAGCGGATGAGCAATCCGGACAAACCTTTCATGGTTTATTTTGCTCCAGGTGCTGTTCATGGTCCTCATCAGGTAGCTAAAAAATGGGCAGATAAGTATAAGGGGAAATTTGATCAGGGCTGGGAAGAGCTTCGCAAAGAAATTTTCAAGAAGCAAAAAGAAATGGGCATTGTGCCTGAAAACGCTGTGCTGACAGA
>JAJRVS010000188.1 GCA_024277195.1 Verrucomicrobiota bacterium
CGGAATCACCATGGGCATCGACGGCTGGATTTACGTCGCTGTCGGTGACTTCGGGATTGTTGAGGCCAAAGGCACGGACGGCACTGCGATCACCATGCTCGGCGGCGGCATCGTGCGGGTGCGCCCGGATGGATCCGAGCTGGACGTTTACACCCATGGAGCACGTAATATTTACGACGTCGCCATCGACCCTTTGATGAACATCTATACCCGCGGCAATACCAATGACGGCGGCGGCTGGAATGTGCGCTTCATTCACCACATTCAGTCCGGCGAGTATGGTTACCCGGTGTTGTTCAAAAACTTCACCGGTGAGATCCTGCCCGCGCTGGAAGATCTGGGTGGTGGATCAGGAACCGGCGCGTTGTTTTTTGCCGAGCCCGGCTGGCCGGAAAAATACTCCAATGTTCCTATGATGTGCGATTGGGGGCGAAGCCAATTGTATATTCATCGCCTCAGCCCGGACGGCGCTAGCTTTACTCAGAAGCCCGAAGACTTTATCAAAACTCCGCAGATCAGTGATGTCACCGTGGACGGCTCCGGACGGCTTTACCTGTCCGCTTGGGATGGCGCTGGTTATAAAGGCAGTGCGGAAAAAGGCTTTGTCGAACGTGTAGTTCCCAAAGGCTGGAAATACACCGCCTTTCCTGATATTTCAAAATTGGACGCCGCCGCTCTAAGCGAAATTCTCAAAGGCTCTAGCTCCGTGGCGCGTCTGGCTGCACAACAGGAATTGATTGCCCGAAAAGCCCAAACCGGCCCCGTGCTCTCGATAGCCGCCGATTCCAAGAACAGTCTGGAAACACGGGTCGCAGCTATCTTCACTGCCAAACAACTCGGCGCCTCTAATCTCAAACTGGCAAACCTGGCCACCTATGATAAGATTCTAGAATTCATTCTGCGGGCGATGACCGATCGCAAAACAGACTTGCAACAGGTGCCGCTGGATCTGCTAAAAAAATCACTGCAAGATAAAAACCCCCGTGTGCAAGTCGCCGCTGCGATTGCCCTTGGACGTCTCGGCGACGTCAGTGCGGCAGAATCCCTGCTCGCTCTGGCCAATCCGCCCGCCGGAACTTACCAGCCCAAAGCTGACGCCGCCGCTGTGGCCAAACCGGTTTTCGTATCTAAAAAACTCAAACCCCATCAAGCCTCCAAAATCTCCGTGGATATCAAGGACTGGAAAGAATTGCATCTGATCGTGACCGACGGCAGTGACGGTAAC
Organism: Verrucomicrobiota bacterium; assembly: GCA_024277195.1. Lineage (GTDB taxonomy): Bacteria > Verrucomicrobiota > Verrucomicrobiia > Verrucomicrobiales > DEV007 > JAADHD01. Next base: position 1,226 of record JAJRVS010000188.1, read on the forward strand.
GGACGCGACCACGCGGCTTGGTTCCAGCCCACCCTCATCATGGCTGACGGCAGTGAAAAAAAGCTCACCGAGCTTCAGTGGAAATCCGCCAAACAGGGATGGGGGGAAACCTTGATCAATAAAGACTGCATCGGCAAACCGCTGACCCGTAGCAGTGCAAAAAACAATGCTGAAAAAACTAAAAAGAAAACGCTGCTCTTCGGCATCGGCACTCACTCGCCCTCTCACATCGTCTATGAGCTGCCCGAGGGAGCAGTCAAATTCAAAGCCACCGGAGCAGCCACCGCAGGTGCTAAAGACGGACGCGGTTATGTCGAATATGTGGTCGATTCCAAACCCCCCGTTTTTGAAGAAAATACCGAGGGCCCCCACGCCACGCCTAATACGGCGATTGTTCTGCCTCACATCGCCGTGCGTTCTCTAGTCAACATGCAAGCCGCCGATGCCAGTCTCGCCGCGCTGGATGGCAGCAATCGCCAAGCCGCTTTATGGGTACTGAAATACATGCACCAGCCCGAAGTAGTGGATCATCTCCTGGCTCAACTAAAAACCGAAAAGGATCAAAACCGCCGTGATGAACTCATTGCCTTGCTGGGACGCCTTTACCAGAAAGAGGCCGCCTACGACGGCTCCTGGTGGTGGAGCACCCGACCCGACACCCGCGGACCTTTTTATAAGTTAGCCACATGGAAAAAAAGCGATGCGATTGCTGCTGCCCTCAAAAAAGAATATCTAAACGGCAGTGCCCACAGCAAATCCCTGTTGCGATTCTGGAATGCCAAGCTGCGTTGGGGATTTGAAGAAATGGCCATCGCCAAATCCGTCGATGACAAAATGACGGAAAGCCAAGTCGATTTGAAAAAAATCACTGCTGGCGCAGCAGGTGAAGTCGGCAAAACTTCAATCGAAGATGTCATCCTCTCGCTGGACAAACTCAAAGGTGACATCAAACGCGGCGAGAAACTATTCACCCAACAAGGTTGCATCGCCTGCCACACCACTGAAAAAAGCCAGCCACTCAAAGGTCCTTACATGGGGCAAGTCGGCGCGATTTTGACTCGTGACCAGATCGCAGAGTCAATCCTCAAACCGAGCGCTTCGATTTCACAAGGATTTGCCACGGTGATGGTAACCACCAAGGACGGCAAGGCCCTCAACGGTTTTGTCTCGGCGGAAACTGCCGATGAAATTGAAATGCGTGACATCGCCGGAGCCGTTCACAAGGTGAAGACTTCGAACATCAAACAACGCCACAAGCTGGAAATTTCAATGATGCCTCCCGGACTGACAAATGCTTTGAGTCTGAAAGATTTTGTATCGTTGGTCGATTACCTAGCGAGCAAGAAAAAGTGAGCAGCTCTGTTAACTGATTATATGGAAATTATGCCCCCCACGTGATGCCATTACATTCCACATCCATCACTACGCGCATGCTCCTCATCGTGGCACGGATTGGCAATCCGTTCGCCTTTTCTGGATGAAATCTTATGCCAAAAAGCACTGTATCATGGATGCGTCAACGCGGAATGATCGGCAACAAAATATGCGATGAATATTCTTCATCGTGATGAATGCTCTGCGTTGCGTTGAACACTTCTGTGTCCGCCCCAAAAGGGCCGCCGCTATTCGGATTACGATCAAAACGCGGGAAATTGCTGCTTGAGATCTCGACCCGGATCTTGTGACCCACTTTAAACAAATTGCTCGTCACCCACAGATCGATTTCATATTTCACGATCTCCCCCGGTTCGACCAATTCGGCCTTGCTGCGTAAATTCCTCCAGCGAGCGCGAATAATGCCATCGCAAAGATTGTAAGCGTTGCCATCCGGATGCACGTCGACCAGCTTGGCGGTGAAATCCGTATCTTTGGCAGTCGTCGCAGCGTAGAGCACCATCTTCACCGGACCCGTCACCTCGACCGCCTGCTTCAATGGCTCGCTGGTATAAACCAGAATGTCGTCACGTTTCTCTACCTCCGATTGGTCATACGGCCCTATCGGAGCCCCTCCCAAGTTATTGCCACCCATGGTCGGCGCAGGGTCATTCGGATCATAGACAAAGGTATCCACCTTGCCGGCTTCCGATTTGACGAGATTCAAAGCTCCACTGCCACCCGGATCATTGGCATCACCGCCACTATGGAGATACCAAGGCGTGTATTGAGTGCGCTTCAGCGGCCATTCTTCTTCACCCCTCCAGACATTCTCACCCATCACAAAAAGATAAAATCTCGGCCAATCTCCGATTCCCATATCTTTCTTTTTCAGCCAGTGCTCAAACCAATTGAACTGTAGTTCACCAATATTCAAAGCCGCCGCTTCACCAAAATCCAAATCCCCCACTTTTCTTACGCCCACTCCGTGACCCCACGGGCCCAACACTGCGAACTGGTTTCGACGGGCAATTTCACTGCTCGATTTTTTACGCACCCCGTTGATCATATCCAGCGTTGCCTTGGAAAAAATATCATACCACCCGCCGATGTTCAGTATCGGCACGGTGATATCCTCAAAACCATCACGACCAATGCCACGCTGTTCCCAGTAATCATCGAATATCGGATGATCGATCCAATCCGTCAGATAAAAAACTTCTTTGTCGAACTGGTCATCATATTTATTCAGCGGTAAATAACGGAAAGCTTGCTGCTTTTGCTGGGGATTTAATTTCACCCCTCCCACATTCGCACCCCATCCCATCAGCAAAGACAGTTGAAAAGCTCCGCCATCATAAGCCAGATCATAAGCATTACAGAAAGGCACCTGGGGCACCATAGCCGTCAGGTATTTACTTCCTTTTGGCGCAGACGCCCATTGCGACCAACCAACATACGACCCACCCGCTGTGCCTATTTTCCCATTCGACCAAGACTGCTTGCCCACCCACTCCTGAGTCTCAAAACCATCATCCGCATCATAACGGAAAGGATCCCATTCTCCCTTCGAATCCCCACGCCCCCGGCAGTCTTGGATAATCACTGCGTAGCCTTTTGATACATACGCTCTCGCCTGACCGTTTGTTTTACTGCCTTTCCCATAAGGCGTGCGCATCAGAATGGTTGGAAAGGATTCCCCTTCTTTGGGTAGAAAAAGGTTAGCCGCCAGTTCCGTGCCATCGCTCATCGCAATCATCACGTTTTTCTGGAAAGTGAACCCTCCCTCCCGCGAGTGTCCAGCTGTGGTCACACAGAAAAATACAGCCGCCAATACAAAAGCTCGCCAGAGGTTGGGGGTAGTTTTCATTTTGTGATCTTATTCAGCTTTTCAAATAAAGGCGCCACGCGCTCGGATTGGATATTAACCGTTCTCTCGACATCCTCCTGTAGCAAATAACCAGCCCGCTCCAGTTCGAGACACTTGGATCTGAGCTTGGCGAGGTAATCATCCAGAGAAACATAACGCTCTTGAATAGAAAGTCGAGGATCTCC
>JAJRVS010000189.1 GCA_024277195.1 Verrucomicrobiota bacterium
AATCAGCACATCCCACATTTGTTCCGCTTTTCGGATGCGGAAATGGATTATCTGGAGGGACGTTATCGGGAGCGAATGAAGATGTTGGGTGAGCTGATTGCATGGGATGATGTGAATTACGGGATTGATGAACAGTGGGCGTGGTTTTATCCCTACGGAAGTGAAGCGAAGGCCGGGGATAAAGTTGAGTTTGAGTTGAGGTTTTGGAATCACTCGAAAAAAGAACGGACTTTTGAGGTCAAACTGAATGCCGGGGGTATATTGCAAAACGTCAAAGCCTTGCAGCCGATTACATTGAAAGCGAGAAGCAATGGTGTGGTGAAGATCACAGGTGAACTGGCGGAGGGGGTCAAAGCCGGAGTACACGTGGTGACAGCGGATATCAAAAGTGAGGACATGGATTTGCGGCAATGGTGTGAGGCGCTGATTAAGGTGAATTAGGAAATAGGAAGATAGGAAGATAGGAATAAGTATGTTTTGGATGGGCTTGGCAGTATTGGTAGGGGTTTTGTTGTTGGTTCTGGTGATCTATGATCTGACCCAGCGCAAACACGCCATCTTGAGAAATTTTCCGGTCGTCGGGCATCTGCGCTATTTTTTGGAAGCCATTGGTCCGGAACTGCGGCAGTACATTGTCACTGACAATGATTCCGAACGCCCTTTCAGTCGGGATGAGCGACGCTGGGTTTATGCTTCTTCGAAAAAAGAGAATAACTATTTTGGTTTTGGGACGGATAATGATCTGGAGACGGCCCCGAATTATTTGATCGTCAAACACAGCGCTTTTCCACTCGATACGGCTCATGCCGGACAGGAAGGTTATGATGCGGATTATCAGATTCCCTGCGCAAAAATCCTTGGTGCTGCGCGTGGAAGAAAAAAGGCGTTTCGTCCGCTCTCGGTGGTCAATGTGTCGGGTATGAGTTTTGGATCGCTGGGGAGGACGGCGGTCGAAGCGATGAATCGTGGTTGTGATTTGGCGGGTTGTTTGCACAATACCGGAGAGGGAGGGGTATCCAAGCACCATTTGCACGGGGCGGATTTGGTTTTGCAAATTGGCACGGCGTATTTTGCCTGTCGGGACAAAGCTGGCAATTTCAGTTTACCCGCTTTGATTGAGACGGTGGAAAAACATCCGCAGATCAAAGTTTTGGAGATCAAGTTGAGTCAGGGTGCCAAGCCGGGGATTGGCGGTTTGCTGCCCAAGGAAAAAGTTACTGCTGAGATCTCTGCGGCTCGAGGAATTCCAATGGGGGAGGATTGCATCAGTCCTGCCTCGCACACGGAGTTCAGTGATGTGGAGGGTTTGTTGGATTTTGTCGAGAAGATCGCTGAAGCGACGGGTTTGCCAGTGGGGATCAAATCAGCGGTGGGTGAGTTGGAATTCTGGCAGGATTTGGCCAAGCAGATGGCAGAGACGAATCGGGGGGTGGATTATATTTGCGTCGATGGAGGGGAAGGGGGCACTGGAGCGGGGCCTTTGGCTTACACGGATCACGTGGCCTTGCCTTTTAAGCTGGGCTTTCCACGAGTGTATGGGGAATTTGTCAAACAGGGTATTCAGGATCAGGTGGTCTTCATCGGTTCAGCTAAACTGGGCTTTCCGGTGCCAGCTTTATTGGCCTTTGCGATGGGTTGTGATATGGTGAATGTGGCTCGCGAAGCGATGCTTTCGATTGGTTGTATTCAGGCTCAGCGTTGCCATTCAGGGCACTGCCCGGCAGGTGTGGCGACTCACAACCGTTGGCTGATGCGGGGATTGGATCCCAGTTTAAAGTCGGTGCGGATGGGTAATTATGTAGTGACATTACGCCAGGAACTGCTTAAACTTTCGCATACCTGTGGGGTGGAGCATCCGTCTTTGATCACGCCGGATCATTTTGAGATACTGGATGGAAATCTGACGGGTATTTCGTCAGAGACCCTTTTTCCAGAGGGAGGGATTTTACCGCGACCTAGTGAGGATGAATGTAAGAGGGCTAAAGAGATGATGGCCTCTGTGGAGTTTCACAAAAGTTGAATTAAATTTTTAAAATAACAAATCAGAGAGCTAAAGATGAATAAAATTTCCCGTCGGCGCACCCTATTCACCAGGGTTTCAACTTTAAGTTTATTGTTGTTTTTACTAATTGGCTTTGCCAATGAGGTGATGGCTCATAAAGTCACAGCGGTTTCGGTGGTTTCGCGGTTTGATACCAAGGGGCTAAAGTATCGTATTGAGTTGGCGATGGATATTTATCCTTCGGAAGATCCTGCGATGAACGACAAGGTGTCTCCACAACAGGCCGCTAATTTTTTCTCAAACGAGGCCTTGATGTTGTTTTTTGATGATAAACAGGTGGAGGCTGAATCCAAAACCGAATTGATCAAGGATCCTGATGTTGATCCTGAAATCGAGGAGCAAAAAGTGAAAGTGATAGTGACCTTGTTTGGGAAAATACCAAAAGCTGCCGAACACTTTTCATTGCGGGTTTCCCCTGAGACAACGGCGGCTGTGGTGATGGTCACGTTCAAAGATGGGAAGGCTGGTCGCAGGGCGGAGGTATTGTATCCTGGCGAGTTCAGTTCACCTGTTAGTATGGCGACCGTTATTACCGGGGATCCCTTTGGGAAGGTCGTAGCGGGTAAGGGTGACGGTAAAGATAAAGGTGAAAAAGGGGAAATCTACCACTGCTTCAGAGGAGACTTCTGCTGTTGAGTCTACTC
>JAJRVS010000190.1 GCA_024277195.1 Verrucomicrobiota bacterium
AACGATTTTTTCCCACGCGAAAAATATGCCCAACGTTCGGAATTCGGCGGTACCTTTGATGGCAAGCGTCACGATAATTCGTGGTATCATTTCGAATCGGCCAGTATGAAGTTCATGATCGTCGCGCTCGAATGCAAACCCCGTGACGAAGTGTTGGCCTGGGCCAATCAAGTGGTCAAGGATCACCCTGACCACCGCGTGATCGTATTGACCCATTCCTACTTAAACGCCAACAAAACCCGCACCACCGTCGGCATGAAAATCAAAGGCAATCTCGGCGAGCAGATGTGGCAGAAGTTTGTCAAAAAGCACAAAAATATCTTCATGGTGCTCTGCGGGCACGTGCTAGGCGAAACCGTGCTGACCTCCACCGGCGACCACGGCAACCAAGTCTATCAAGTGCTCAGCGACTTCCAAGGCCTGAACAATGGCGGCGAATCCTGGCTCAGGTACATGACCTTCCAACCTGACTCAAACAAAATCGAAGTCTTCACTTACAACCCTGCTCTGGACCAATTCATGGACAAAAGCACCAGCCGCTTTGACCTGGATTATCCAATGGCCAGCAAGCCCTGATTTAGTCATTGTTAATGGAGCTTCTCAGCCTGCCCACCACGCAATGCCATTGCATTCCACATCGTGGAACGGATTGGCAATCCGTGGATTACGGCGATGTTGATAGTCACCTTTGCTCCCTACAAAGTGCCTACTCAAAATGGTATCACAACACAATACCTTCCCCCCTCAAAGCTCCTGAACCCAACAACAACCGAAACTTTGTCCGGCCGGACAAAGTTTCGGTCATTTTCAATCATTTGCTCACTTTCAGCCGGATATCTTTGTAATACACCACGCTCTTAGGATCGTGGGCCTGGATACCGATCGTTCCGCTGCTCAACTTGCGCCCCGGGTTTCCCGCCACTGGGTCGCTGCCATCGGCGGGCTCAGTGTATTTCACCGTGGTTTTACCATTCACCTTGATCTCAATCGTCTTGCCTTTAACGATGATATGATAATCGAACCATTCTCCGTCCTTACTGGGAGCAGCTTCGACATAAGTGTCATTGGGGTTTTTCCCTTTTTTGGGAATATCACCCACCCAGATATTTTTCACCGCATACAGGCTGCCCGTTTTTTTAGGGTCTCCGTGAGTTGAATTGACCTGTGCTTCATAACCCTGTTTCGGCCAGCCCTCATCCTGGAATTTGGTGTGAAAATACACCCCGCCATTCGAGCCTTTGGTGGTCTTGGCTTTCAATTTCAATTCAAAATCCTTGAAGTCAGCTGCTCCAACGGATCCGGTGTAAAAAAGGTGGCAGCGAGGCCCGTCGACCACCAACAGACCATCCTTCACTTTAAACGAATCCGGATTCTCAGCACCTGCTTTCCAGCCACTCAAATCCTTGCCGTTAAAAATAGAGACAAAACCTTCTTTATCGACGGCAGGCGTTTTATCCGCCTGGAGCAAAGGAGTCAAAGTGAAAAACAACAGCGCCGCGAGAGGGAGTTTTAATAATTTCATGTTCATAGAGAACTAAGACACAGCTCGACGCTGGTGCAATCTCATTTCCACCACAAATCATGGCGCAAACCCGTAGGCTTGATTCAATCAATTCAAAAAATTGCCAAAATAGACCTATGCGAGGCCGAAAAACTGCCAAGCCGCTTTAGCGCGACTGACCAAAACCACCAAAAGGCGATCCCCCTTCCCACGATTGGGGTCGGTTGTGAGGAATCGTATTGATTCGCTCATGCGGCGGCTTAGGCGTTTTGTCCGTCGCGCAACTGCTTAATGAAAGCAGCGCGCAACTCGTGATCGTTGCGACAGCAAAAAACCGGAAGAACCTTTTTTTCATTTTAGAACAGTGGGTTTCTAGAGAGTCCAAAAATACAACTACCGACTTAGTTAGTAGCTTCAAAAATCACTTTGTCACCAGGCATCACCCGAGCACCTTTAGCGATCGAATCCGGCACCACATCTGCCACCACCATATCGGGTGCCAGAGTTACAATACGTAAACGGGCAATCAGTTCTTCACCACGCTTCACCAATAAAGAAGAAGAACCACTCACACCCAGACTCATGCCGGCATTCACCATCACAAAACCCCAATTTTTATTCACTGCCACCACGGTTGCTTCCAAACCGTTCAAAGCAATGGTCTTAGCTCGCTCGATCTGGTTTTTCTCCAAAGTCCTTACTTGAGTTTCAACCGCTGTTGCCATTTTGGTGGAAGCCGCCAACTTGGTATCTGATTCAGCTTTCGCCGCTTGTTTCTCAGCCAACGTATCTTTCAATCCTTTTTCTTTTTCGATCAACTCGACAACGCTGGTGATGCCATCGAGTTTTTTAACAGCTAAGTCGATTTCCTGCTGCTGAATAGCAATTTTCGCCAACTCCTCTGTGGACTTGGCAATCGTGGATTCCTGCCGTTTCAAAGCCTGCTCAAGAGCGGAAAGCTCAGCACTGGTCTGATCCCGTTTATCCTGCGCTAGCTGGTGATTCGTTTTAGCCTCCGCCAACTCAGTCTTTTTGGTATTCAGCAAATTATTGGTGACACCGTATTCTTTCACCGCCTCATTGCGCATGACGACCTCTTGATCACGTGTCTGTTTATTAGTGACGCCAAAATAAGCGGCCACTGCCATGCAAAGAATCGCTGCTGCTAAAAATACTTTTTTCATATCAGGAAACTGTTTTAATCGTCAAATTTTTACCTCTGCTCACTGGTGCCAAGCACCTAATCAGAATTTATAAATCCGCTAGAACGTCGTTGGTTTATTTAAAAGGATCCGAATCAACATCGGGTTTGGCTGGAGCGGGAGTTGCAGGAGCTCCAGGTGCAGCGGGTGCAAAAGGGTCAACATCGGCGCCGGCAGGCATTCCACCCGCTGCAGGCGCGGCCGGCGCATCGGGCATCAACTCTCCTGCTGGAGGCAGTTGCATTCCCCCCGGTGCGGACTCTGGCAAAGCTGGTGTTGGCACTGAACCGGCGGCAGGAGCCGCCCCGCTAGCTGGCAAGGGTTTGGATGCTGGTAAATTGGTTTTGGTCACATCATCACCCGGCTGAATCGCTTGCCCTGGTGACATCGAACCCGGAATAATCTCTGCTACACACTCGCCCGGCTCCACCGTCGTCACCAGCAGTTTACAAATAGACTGACCGCGACGTGTCACATCCAACTGCGCGCGATTGACTACGCCTTGTTCGTTCCCTGCACCCACGATCACAAAACCCCAGTTATTAAAAGCTTTTCTCACCGTGCTCTTGAACACTCCGCGAATCCTTCCCGCAGCTTGATCATTGGTCAGGGCTTGCAGTTCATCAGCAGCCGCTTGCAGCTTCTCGCGTCGGGTATTCACCTCGGCAATCTGCAACTGCACATTCTGAGTAGCACTTTCCTCTTCCTGAATTTCGTTCTGCAACTCCGCCATCTGCACTTTGCGCGCTTCGATGTCAGGAACTTCGCGCATGAAGTCCTGGCCTTTTTTCAACATGGCTTCTGCTGCTTTCACCTGTGATGTCAGAGCGGCAATCTGTCCTTTGTGATCAGATTCCTTGCTTTTGGCGACCGTCAGCTTGGTATTCAAACCTTCAGTTTCCTGAACCAGCTTGTCAGTGATGTCCACCTCCTTTTTAAGGTCGATAGTAGCCACCTCCAAATCGTCCTTCAAGCCCTCCACTTCCTCCTGCTTATCTTTACGTTCTTTATGCAGGGTCTCGAAACTCTTCTTGTTCTCAAAACCCAAATAGGCAGCGCCCGCTAAAATGAGCGCTGAAACGATTAATAGACCTTTCCACATGACTTAATCTGGATGTTATAAAATAAAATTACTGCCGCAGAACCACTGATTCTACGCATTTTGGTGCAAGTGAACCGAAGACTAGCGATTTTTGTCCTCGGATACAACCAAATTCTTCACCAATTTAAAAAGTTTTATAATCTTTTAGTTTTCCTGAAAGTCTCGCTTTATTGATATTCAAGTATTTCACATGCATCAGCTGCCCTCATCTGATTCATTTTTCATCGAATCCCCTGTTGATCCCTTCCTATTTCCATGTAGAATCGTGCTGCCAGAGGCTGCGGAATATTGGCTTGCGAACTCCGCCAGGGTCGGAAGGCAGCAACGGTAGCTTGTTCAGCATTGCCGCAGTTCTCTGGTATTTCCTCCCAAAGCCCCCTACTCCCCCCGGCTTCAAATAATTACCCACCTGGGCACACCCTCATTTTTTTGCGGCACGAACAGTTGCCCTCGATATCACCCCGAGGGCAATTTCATCCGCATCAGGTGTCGATCCCGATACCGCCACATTCAACTGTTCGACCGGCGCCCCTCTGAACTCGATCATCCACGGCTCCCCCGCTACACGCCCATGTTTATGATCCCCGTAACCCGGACCCGCTGCGAGCCCTGCCCCTTCCCTGATCTCTAAATGCAAATGCGCCAGATACTGGCCATTGCCTTTGCCCACCGTGCCGATCTTTTCCCCACGACGCACCCGAGCCCCCAAGGGCAAATCTATCCGTTTGAGATGACCGTAAAAAGATTGGTAAATACGCCCCTCTTCACTGCGGTGCAGCACCATCACCACTTTCCCCCAACCATCGGCGGGCCAACCCGCAAAAATCACCTCCCCATCGGCGACCGCATGCACCGCATCTCCCAAATCGGAATCCCAGCCTCCGATCCCATTTAAATCATCCCCCAGATGGCGGTTCTCCAAAAAAGGCTGCGCATTATAAGAGAAAGCGCCCGCCGCGCTACCCATCGGGAAATCCACCCGGGCGAACAACGGAGCTCTCGCCACTTCCACCGGCCGAGCCAAAATAAAAGCCGGATCAAACTCACTACCCGGCTCTCCACTTAATAAAGAAACGCGCAACGGAGAAGAATCCTCATCCTGCTTGCCTGTCTTTTTTTCCACTGGCGCGAGTAAAGCCACCACCAAAACCACTACGGCCAACACCGCAATGAAAACCGGTAGCACCTGATGCCTCAGCTCCGATAAATGACGTTTCCAGTCCAAGTCGTCCATGACTTGTATTTTAACGGGAATTGCCAGGATTCCAATGATTATTCAAATCGAATGCAAAACATGCGGGCGGAAGAATATCTGCTATCTCCAGCATTGACCTGGAAGGTTTAACCACGCTAAGTTACGTAGTAACGCCTCTCGATCACATTCATCCTACCTTGAAAACACCAGCCTCCGACATAGATCCTGCAATTCTCGACCGCTTCGAGGCTTTCATCAAAGAGAAAGGCCTGCGTCGCACCGGGCAACGCGATGTTATCGTTGCCGCTGCCTTCAGCACCGACTCTCACTTCACCGCCGAGGAACTCTGGGAAATGGCACGCAAAATTGATCCCTCCACCTCGCGCGCCACTCTCTACCGAACCTTGGCTCTGCTCACCGAAAGTGACTTGCTGCAAGAGATCGATCTCGGCCGCGACCAGAAATACTACGATCCCAATTTTGTCGACCACCCCAACCACAACCACCTGATCTGTCTTGATTGCGGCAAGGTAGTTGAGTTCGCCGACGAACACATGGCAGTGCTTGAGGATTGTGTCACCCGGCGACTCGGATTCAGCTCGGTGCGCAAGGAAATCCGTATCGAAGCCCGCTGCGAAGAATTCCAAAGCACCGGCAAATGCAAAAAAGCCAAAACTTGAGAGTGATCTGTCCGTTTTGATCCGTGATCGCGCTTGCAAGATGGCGTCTGTCGGATTTAGATAGGCCATCATGTGGAAAGGCCGCTTTCAAACCGAAACTTCAGATCTAGTCCAACTCTACGGGGAATCCATCTCCTACGATTGGCGACTCTACAGCTATGACGTGCAGGGCTCCATCGCCCACGCCAAAGCTCTCGCCGCCGCCGGGTTGATTTCTGCCAAAGAAAAACAAGCGATCACCCGAGGATTGAAAGAGATCAAAAAAGAAATCGAAGCTGGCGAATTCGAATTCAAAATCAGCCTCGAAGATATTCACATGAATATCGAATCCGCACTGACCAAAAAAATTGGCGATGCCGGAGCCCGATTGCACACCGCCCGCAGCCGCAACGACCAGGTCGCCCTCGACACCCGCCTTTATTGCCGCGCAGAGATCACCATCATTCTCAAACTGATCGCCAAAATGCAAAAGGCGCTCATCGCCACCGCCGAGCGCTATCAAGATGCCGTTGTGCCAGGTTACACCCACCTTCAACGCGGCCAACCCGTGCTCTTTGCCCACCATCTGCTCGCCTACATCGAGATGCTAGAGCGTGATGCCGACCGGCTCCGCGATGCTTATAAAAGAGTCAACGTCATGCCGCTCGGCTCCGGCGCGCTGGCCGGATCCACCATCACGCTTGACCGCAAATTGATCGCCAAAGAACTCGACTTCCCTGCCATCACCCAGAACAGCATGGACGCCGTCAGTGACCGCGACTACGTCGCCGAACTGATCTTCGACCTGACTCTGACCGGTATCCACCTGTCGCGACTTAGCGAAGACGTTATCCTGTGGGCTTCGGCCGAATTTGATTTCACCGAACTTAGTGACGCGCACACCACCGGCTCCAGCCTGATGCCGCAGAAAAAAAATCCCGACGTGGCCGAGCTGACCCGGGGCAAAACCGGACGCCTGATTGGCGACCTGGTTTCCATCCTAACCACCATCAAGGGGCTACCGATGACCTACAACCGGGATTTGCAAGAGGACAAAGAACCGCTCTTCGACTCCATCGATACGATCAAAGCCGCACTTGCTGTATTTGCAGAAATGATCGCTGCGATGAAAATCAAAACCGCCAATACCCGCGAAGCCGCTTCCGATCCTTTCCTGCTAGCGACGGATCTCGCCGATTATTTGGTTTTAAAAAAAATCCCCTTCCGTCAGGCTCATGACATCATGGGACAGCTCACTGCTTACAGTCTCAAACACAACAAAGCCTTTGCCGATCTCACCCTCGACGAATACCACCAGGTCAGCGACGCTTTTGATAAAGACGTTTACCAAGTGCTCAACATCGACACCGCGCTGAAAGCCCGCAAAGGCATCGGCGCCCCGTCTCCGGCCAATGTAGCGCGGCAGTTGAAACGCTGGAAACGCAAAATTTAAAGCCCCATGCCCGATCAAGCCCACCCCACCACTGCCGATTTCGAACGCTGTCGTATTGAGGACGGCCAGGGTTGGGAAAAGCTCTCGGTCGAACGCGTGCTCGATCATCGTTACATCCAGATCGAAGAAGTCCGCTACCGCACGCCAGCACGCAAAGATCCGGTCGATTGGACCGTCGCCCGCCGCAAGTACGCCATCGCCGTGGCTCCAATGCTGCCCGACGGGCGTTTTTTGCTCATCCACCAAGAGCGCTATCCCGTGCAACGCGCCCTGTGGGAATTCCCCGCCGGACAAATCGATGATGTCGATAACAAGGAGGATCGTAACATCATACTGGGCACCGTTCACAGTGAACTCGACGAAGAAACCGGCCACCAGTTGGCAGACGATGGTGAACTGATCCCGCTCGGCTATTTTTTCAGCTCACAAGGCTACAGCGATGAACACGTTTATCTCTTCCTCGCCAAAAATGTCATTGCCACCGGAAAAGGCCCGCGTCCCGACGCCGGAGAAAGCATCCTTGGCTGCCGCGCCGTCAGCGCCAACGAGCTGAGTGATGAAATCGCTAATAATCGCATCGTCGATGCCAATACCCTCGCTTTATACGCCCGCCTTTGTGCCAGAGGGCTCATCAACTAAACAGCCACGCCCGTAAAACAAATTTTCATATTTGTTGCCCCGCATTTCTCATATTGCGCAGCGTTCATCATCGGCTACAATGGCAAAGTGGAAAGCTGGATGAATCCCTTTTCCAAAAAACACAACACCTGTAACTGTGACCTTTTTTAAACCCGTTTTATCTAAACTCTTTAAAATGCGTGAAGATGCTTCACGCATTCGTTCCGGCGCCGACGAAGGCTGCGATCCTCATGAAAAACCCTTCCTCGATCACTTGGAGGATCTGAGGAAAACATTGATGAAGATCATCATCACCTTGCTGGTGACGACCATGATCGCCTTCGCTTTCAACATGCAAATCATGGAGTTTGTCGGACAACCGATGAAACTTGCAGGCCTCGGCAACAGCGTCACTTTCATGACCCTCGCCCCGCAGGAAATTTTGATGCTCTCAATCAAAGTCTCTTTCTTTGCAGGTTTGCTCGGAGCCTTCCCTTTGTTAATGTTTTTTGCCGGTGAGTTCATCCTGCCAGGTTTGCGCGAACAGGAAAAACGTTTTGTCCTGCCAGGCATTGGAGCGGGGTTTTTCCTCTTCACCACCGGAGCCGCTTTTGCTTTTTACATGGCCTGCCCCATCGCCTTGAACTTCTTTTTCGAATTCCAAAAAGATCGAACTGAATTCCTCAACCCCACAACCATGATCAGTGACGGCAGCATCAGCGCCGAAGATCTGATCTCTGCAAGTTCAACCACCGAGGCTTTGCTTAAACCCAAGCCCGATTCAGACCCCTCTATTGCCACCTCTGCTCCCACCCAAGTCGATCCAAAACTGCGCGCCGAAGTTCTCGAAGTATTGCGCGACTCGCTTGCCATCAGCGCTGACTCCGAACTGCACATCACATTTGACGAGGAATCAAAAAAGCTCATCCTCTCGACCTCACCGATTCATAGGACCACTTACCAATACGGCAAATACATCAACTTTGTCACCCGCTTGGTATTAGTCTTCGGACTCGCCTTCCAGTTGCCCGTGGTGGTCACCATTCTGGTCAAACTCCAGCTACTCACTGCTCGTGTCATGCGCACCACTCGCCCGATGGCGTGGATCGTCATGCTCATCCTGTCTGCGATTTTCACCCCGCCCGACATCATGACGCTCGGTTTACTCGCCGGACCGCTCATCGTATTATACGAAATCTGCATCTGGATCGCCTGGTCGATCGAAAACCAGCGTGAAAAAGCCGCCCGCACTGAAGAAGACGAACGCCAACTGCGTCTCGGCGAACTTTACGCCAAATCTCCTGAAGACCTCAGTGAAGAAGAAAAAGCCGAGCTACACGCCCACGAAGTCGCCCAGTACGAAGCCGAACACCCGGATCCGGAAGAAGAAGATCACGGCCATGCCGGTTACGATGACGCTGAAGAGAATAAATCCGGCGATCATGATGAGAGCTGG
>JAJRVS010000191.1 GCA_024277195.1 Verrucomicrobiota bacterium
CAACTGGTAGAAACCGGGATCTTTGCCGTCAAATCAGCGTTCTCGCTCAGTCGTGTAGCCCGCTACACTCCGTCGCGACGCCTTGATTTGACGGCAAATCTCTCCGGCATTCCGACAATCTAACTGTTCAAATGGTATAAGAAACAAATATGGAAATTTGTGTTACGGAGGGAGGCGGCGGCAATCGGTGCGATCGCCCTACAATTTGGCTTAAAAACCCCTCTCCCCTCTTTATCAGTGTTTATCAGTGGTTTGATATAGAAATTATTTTTTAGCGATTTTTCTCACCGCTTTAATCAGGCCGTCGATATTGTGTTCTTTTGCTTCGATATCGACGTCGAGACCGGCGGCTTTCAGGGTGCGTGAGGTGGCGGGGCCGATGCTGACAATTTTCAGTTGCTCGGGCAGTTTGAGTTTGAGCTTCAAAAACCCTTCGACGGAGGAAGAACTGGTAAAAGTAATGATGTCGGCGCCTTCATGATTGAAGCGCTCAAGAGCGCCGGTGATATCGTCGGTATCGGAAACGGTTCGGTAGGCGATGGCTTCATCGAGTATCACGCCGGCCGCGTTGAGTCGTTGGGATAAAACCGGGCGGGCTTTTTCCGGGCGCACCCACAGCATGGAGAGATTTTCAATGCTGGAACCCATTTTTTCGAAGGCATCAGCTAAAGATTCGGCTACGGATTTTTTTGGCAGCAGATCTACGCCGAGGTGATATTCTTTGATTTTCTCGGCGGTGCCAGGTCCGATGGCGGCTATTTTGGCGCCGCCGATTTCACGGGCGTCTTTGTAGATTTTGTAGAAAATCTTAAAAAAGCGATCCACCCCATTGGGACTGGAAAAAATCAGCCAGTCATAACGATGACAATCCATCACCAACTCGCCAAAGGCCATCTCGTCAGTGGGCTTTTCAATACGGGTGGTAGGGATCTCTATGGTATCGGCGCCGAGCTTGCGCAGTTGACTGCTCAAAGTGCCGGCGGTGCGACGGGTGCGGGTGACGATCACTCGTTTGCCGAACAGCGGTTGGTCTTCGAACCAGCTGAGGTCGTTTCTTAAATTGACGACTTCTCCGATCACCAGCACTGCGGGCGCGCGAAATTTGCGTTTTTCAGCCAATGCGGCAATCGCATCCAAGGAGTCGGTCAGTGTTTCCTGACTGCCGGTGGTCGCCCAGCGAATCAGAGCGCAGGGCGTGTTGGCGGTGGCTCCGTGTTCGATCAGTTGATCACAAATACGCGCCAGATTTTCGACGCCCATCAGCACCACCTTGGTGCCATCAGCCGCGGCGATCTTTTTGTAATCAATGGCAGGTGCCTTTTTATCAGGGTCCTCATGACCAGTAAATATAGTTAGACTGGAATTGTAGAGCCGGTGTGTGACAGGAATGCCTGCAAAAGCGGGAGCTGCAAAAACAGAACTGATGCCAGGTACTATTTCGAAGCGCACCCCGGCAGCTTTTAATTCAGCAGCTTCTTCGCCGCCACGACCAAAAACCAGTGGGTCGCCACCTTTGAGTCGGGTCACCGTTTTGCCTTGTTTGGCCTTTTCGATCATCATTTGATTGATCGACCCCTGCTGCTGTTTTGGTGCAGATGCTTTTTTTCCGGCATAAATCAATTCGGCGTCGTTTTTTGCCCAGGTGAGCAATTCCGGATTGGAGAGGTAATCATAGATCACCACATCGGCGCTCTCAATGCACTCACGTCCACGCACCGTGATCAGACCTGGATCACCGGGACCGGCCCCTACCAGATAACACACTCCCACTTGAGCCTCTTGCTGTTTTCCCTTTTTAGTTGCCATATACTTTTTGCATCAATTGATCTGCCAGATCTTCAGGGGTACCAGAGGCAGCTGCACTCACTTCGCCTTCACGAGGCGGGGCGTCCAGATTTTCTTCATCAAAAATTCGCGTTTTCATGTTCAACACGGAATCATCGGCGCTCCACCAGGTGTAGAGCCCTACAGGGGTTTGGCAACCGGCTTGCAAGCGTGCCAGAAAAGCTCGCTCGGCATTGACGCGGGCAAAAGTAGGTTGATGATTGATCAATGCCAAAGCCTCATTGGTGCTGGCATCCGCATGGCGCGACTCGATACCAATAGCCCCTTGTCCCGCAGCTGGCAAAAATTCGTCAGCATCCAATACGCGGAATCCCACTGGGGTATCCGAGTCGAAATTCAACTGACCGCATGGTTCATCGTTATCCAAAAAACCGAGTCGTTTGAGCCCGGCCCGAGCCAGCATGATGGCGTCCCATTGCGGATCGGCGATGAGTTTGTGAATGCGGGTCGGCACATTGCCACGGATGTCGACCAGCTTGAGATCCGGTCGCAGCCAACTCAATTGACGCGCGCGCCTAACACTGCTGGTGGCTACTGTTCCGCCCTGCGGCAGAGTTTCTACACTGTAAGGTTCGTTTGTGTTTCTCGATAACAGCACATCCTCGATCTGCTCTCTTTCCAACGATGCTGTGATGATAAAATCCTGGTGCAATTCGGTTGGCACATCCTTGAGGCTGTGAACGGCGGCGTGGATTTCTCCGGCGAGCAAGGCTTCTTCCAATTCTTTAGTGAAAATGCCTTTGTCGACAATGGCTTCGCCACCGAAAGCCGCAGGGTCACTGAACTCGGACAATTTGAGGTCGGGGCGTTTGTCTCCAACGGTTTGGATGATACGGACTGCTACCTGTGCCTGGCCGGCTTCGAGCAGGCGGGCTTCGGTTTGTCGCACCTGGGTGACGGCCAGGTCACTGCCTCGGCTGCCCAGGATTAAAGCTGGTCCTTTGTCAATATTTTCGCTCATGATTCTGGTAAGGCTTGAGAGGATGCTGAATCCTGAGAATGGATCTGATCTGATTTGGGCGTTTTTTGAGGAGGACCACCGGGTGAAGGGACGAGGGCCTCGATGCCGTGCTCTTCGATGAATTGATCCAATACCTGATCACAAAAAGCGACTTGTTTTTTGCGTTCGTTGCGGGTTTGAGAAGCGATGCCCTCCAGCGCATCGATGTCGTAGAGGTAGACGTTTTCGATATCACTGACGGCAGGATCCACGTCACGAGGCACGGCAATATCGATCACAAACAAAGGTTGATGACCACGCTGCGGCATGGCGGCGCTGATCATTTCCGCATGAATCACCTGATGAGGGGCTGCGGTAGAGCTGACGATGATATCCACCTCGTTTAAGGAGTCGCTCCAATGATCAAAATGAATCGCCTTGCCATCCATTTCCTCAGCTAACTTCACCGCGTTGTCATAAGAGCGGTTGGAAACGATGATGCTCTTGGCTCCTCGTGAGTGCAAGCTTTTGGCGGTGCGACGGCTCATGTCACCTGCGCCAATCAACATGACCCGGCAGGTACTGAGATTACCAAAAATTTTCTCTGCCAGATCAACGGCGACCGATCCTACCGAGGTGGCTCCACGGGTCAACTGGGTGCTGGTGCGAACCAATTTTCCTGCGCGGAAGGTTTGCTGAAACAATTTGTTCAAGGTTCGCGATGTGGAACCGGCTTGTTGGGCATCGGCGTAAGCTTTTTTGACTTGGCCAAAAATCTCGGTTTCGCCTAGCACCATCGAATCCAGCCCCCCGGCGACAGCAAACAGATGACGGGCGGCGCCTTCATTGTGCAATTTATAAAAATCGACGGTTTCACCCACCTGCATTTCAAAATGATTGTCCAGGTAGCTTCTCAACTGATCAAATCCCGGTTCCATGTTTTGTGAGGTGACATAGATTTCTACCCGGTTGCAAGTCGATAGCACCACCACCTCTTCAATCGAATCGAGCGCCTGGATTTCGTGCAGGGATTCGGCTAGATGTTTGTGCGCAAAAGCCATGCGCTCCCGTATTTCTACAGCAGCGGATTCATGATTCACACCTAGGCAAAGAATGTTCATTTAAAAAGAATCACAGGATCAGCAGGATCAGGATAGGCAGGGAAAAGAGCACCATGGCACCTTGGGCAAATTTGGTATTGCCTATTCGTTTGCTCAGATACAGTGCGAGCAAAATCACATAGGCCAGCCAAGTCAGAATCGATAAACCTTGATGCAGAGGAATCGGCACATTGCGCATAAAAAAAGCGGAAATGGTGCCAATGGTAAGCAGAACGACTCCGATCACGATCAATCGCACCACCGCTGTGAGCAAATAGCGGATCGGAGGCAGATTATAAAACAGCGCTTTTAACTGCTTGCGCTTTAATTGTCTGTTTTGCACCAGATACATCAGACCCGCGACGCCAGCCAGGGCGAGCGCGCCAAAGGAGACCAATGAAACCGAAGCGTGCAGCTCCAGCCAGCCATCGATTTTATCCGTATCTTTGCCAATAGCCGCAGGTTCGCCTTCGAGGAAAAACCCCACCAGGGCGGCTAATTGGAAAAGCAGTACCAAGGGTGCGGTGAAAACGCCGAGCAGTGACAAGCGAAAGGTCTTGCCCAGAATAAAATAGAGCAAAACCATGCTCCAACTGAGAAAGATGAGCACTTCATGCAAGGAGGTGATCGGGCAACGGTGGTGAATCTCGCCCCTTAGATAGAGCGTAGCGCAGAGAAACAGAAAACCTACGCCCATCACCAGTAGATTGGCGCGGTTGTCGTGGTGCCTGCCCGCACGCAATCCATTGACGGCATAAGCAAAACCACCAAAAAAGCATACAGTTGAAATTATCAGGAAAATTTTATCCATCGGGGTCTGCATCATAAGAGAGCGCCCTGCCCATTGCAAATAGTTGCATCAGAGGTATTGCGGAGGGCAAAAATGGAAAAAGGCTCTGAATCTTCCGAAAATAGAAACGAAATTTGACGCTATCCGCATTTTCCATCAAACTGCAGACAAACCAGAAGGGTGGTGTGGTCTATTTGTGATTTTATGTCGAGCGAGGAAAAACAGAAAAAAAAGAGCATTTTTGCCGACATGGGCCAGAAAAAATGCCTCGCGTTGATGAAACGCTTGGATGACGGCGAGGCGCAGAAGGATTTGGCGGTGGAGCTAGGGGTCACGCCTCAATACATTTCTCTCGAATACCAGAGCTACCTAAACAACGGGGATCAGTATCGGCTGAGAAGACATAAAGGACCTACCGCGCGGCTGAACGAAGAGCAAATTGCGATTTTCCGTGAACTGGTGAGCACTGGCAAAACTCCCAGTGGCGAACTTTGGGATCCCGTATTGGCGAGAGAGGCGATGCACGAGAAAATTGGATTTCGCCCGCTAAAAAGTGAAATCCGTAACTGCCTGAGAGATTGGCGGGTGTGGTCTGAGTATGGAGAGGACGGAGATGTTTTCCCCCAGGATTATTACGCATATATCCAGTCCCCCGTTTACAAAAAAATTCAGCAACGGGAAGAAGCCATGGCCGCCAAGTGGAAGCGCGAGCAGGAAGAGCAAGAAGAGCAGCAGCGCAAAAAAAGCGGTCAAACAAGCGCAGCTGCGCCCGCTGGCAAAATTGCAAAAAAAACGCCCGTAGCCGAGCTCGAACCCGAATGGGAATTTGATGAAAACTTGAGCCACGAGGATTACCTCAAGGCGATAGCAACGGTGAACCGTTTGCCACTGCCAAAACGGGCTCATGGTGTGCGGGTCGGCAAACACCGCAAAGGAAGCAATCGACAGAAATCCAAAAAACGGCGTAAAAAATAATTCTGCACTTTGCCTTCAGGTTTTTTCAAGCCTCGTTTGACCTGCACAGTGAAGCCCTCTTAGTTGCCCGACATGAACCCAGAGACTTTAGAGCAATTGAATGCAGCGATTCGTGATATCCCCGATTTCCCGAAAGAAGGCATCGTTTTCAAAGACATCACCCCCCTTCTACTGCAACCCGAAGTGTTTAAATTGGCCATCCGCGAACTGATACAAACCGTGGACGGACAGAAGATTGACAAAATCATCGGTATCGATGCGCGTGGGTTTATTTTTGGTGCGGTGGTGGCGCATGAAATGGGAGTGGGGTTTATTCCGGTTAGAAAAATTGGTAAATTACCTCACCTGACAGAGTCCATTTCCTATTCGCTGGAATACGGCGAAGCGGAGATAGAGGTTCACCGTGATGCGATCTCCCCTGGAGACCGGGTATTGATCGTTGACGACCTTCTGGCCACCGGAGGAACCGCTGCGGCAACGATCCAGCTGGTCAAACGACTCGGCGGCCATTTGGTAGCTGCTTCATTTTTGATCGAACTGACTTTTCTCAATGGCCGCGACATCCTTGGCGAAGACGTTACGGTGCACTCGCTGTTGAGCTATTAAGGAAGCCCTACTGCTTTTGTTTTGCCCGTTTTTTTGCCCGTTTCTTTTTCGGATTGGCATGACGCCCGGGGAAAGTCAGTTCAGCAATGCCCGATTTATCCAGTTCCCCCAACCCCTCTTTTTTCATCCGCTCATACTGCGCCTGGGTCGCTGCGTTCACCGGAAGATTCAGCTTTTTCTGCCGTGCGATTTTTGCCGCTATGCCGGAATCCTTGGCCGCATGATCGGCAGAAAACCAACACTCGTGATCGCGGTCGATCATATCATCCGCATCCGTCACCAACACCCGTGAATTGGCTCCCGTCTGGGCAAAAACTTCACACACCATTTTCAGATCGTGACCCAGCGCCTTAGCCAGACCCAATCCCTCGGCCAAAGCCGCCGTATTGATGTTCATCACCATGTTGACCAGGGCCTTCACTTCCGCCGCTTTGCCCGCAGTTCCCACGTATTGTAAATTGGCGCTCAGATCATCGAGCAACTTGCGGTTCTTTTTGAACGCCTGCTCTTTACCTCCCATCATCAGATACAACTTACCCTCGCGAGCATGACTGATGCTCGATGCCATACAGGCCTCCAACACATCCGCCTTGCGACGCGCTGCCACCTTGGTCACTTCACGGTGCATGTCCGGCGATACCGTGGCGCAATTAATAAACAACTTGCCCGCTGCCTCGATCAACAGATTGTCCTTTTTGCCAAAGAAAATTTTCTTCATCGCCGAGTCATTAGTCACCACAGTGAAAATAATATCCGCGTTGGCCGTCACCTCCGACAACTTGCGGTAGGCAGTTGTGCCCTTGCCCAATTCCCCGGCCAGATCTTCCGCGCTGGCCCGATACACATCATAAACTGCAGTAACCCGGTATTTCAAATCCTTCAGATGACGGGCCATATTTGCCCCCATTCTTCCTACTCCAACAAAAGCGATCCTTTTTTTAGCCATGATTTTGATTTTTAAACTCGCACTCAACCGCTATCTCTTTATCCTAATATCTGCCTTTCCAAAAGAAATTATTCACAGTTCATCCTAACTTTCCGATCCTCCTCCGTGCATCCGCTGGCCAAACAACTTTTTATGGAAATGGCACTGGCTCGCAACTCGGCCAAAGCCGCACCGATGCAGGCCTACATGAAAACGGATCAGCCTTTTTATGGAATTCAAGCCAAACAGCGCAAAAGCATTTTCAAACAATGCATCGCCGAACATCCGCTGCTGGATCTAAACGAATACCAGGAAGTGATCCGCACCCTATGGGACGGCGAACACCGCGAAGATCGTTACCAGGCGTTGGAAGTCGCCGAACATTTCAAAGAATTCCGCAATGTGGAATCCTGGCCCTTGTATGAAAATCTCATTCTCACTGCCAGTCACTGGGACACCCTCGACTGGATCGCCGGCAAATTGGTCAGTAGTTTGGTATTAATTGATCCCCCACGTTTCGAGCCAAAACTGATCGCCTGGAGTCACCACGACCGCATGTGGGTACGCCGCGCTTCACTGCTGGCGCACCTGCACCATGGCGATGATACCAATCGCGATCTGCTCGGTGATACCATCCGCCTATTAATGCCTGAAAAAGAATTTTTCATCCGCAAAGCCATCGGTTGGGTGCTGCGTGACTTTGCCAATACGGACCCACTGTGGGTGATCCAATACGCGCGCCAGTATGAAGAAGACCTCTCCCGCTCTAGCCGCAGCGAAACCCTCAGGCACTTGGACAACGATGACGAGCTGTGAGTCGCAGCTGTCACTATCTTATACTCCGCAGAATTTTTTCATGAACCGCTACCGCCGTATCTAATCCGTCTGTTCCATTACTTCCATGGTAGAGCCATGATAATGCCGCTTCATCGTCTGCTAGAGAGCCCTTATCGATATACACATCCGTAGAGTGATCTCTGCAATAATGATGAAATTTGCCCCCTTCATACCAAAGACTACTGCTCACTTCCCGGTCAGAATAATACCAACAGCCTCCATTTTTGAGCTTTGTAATAATGTCCTTTTTGAGCTTCGCAACCTTCTCTTCAATTCCCGTTTCCGCAAAATCTGCCTCGGCATCTGTGGCATTGATCAATTTTGCAATCTCCAGCAAACCCTTGTCGAGAGCCACTTGATAACAGGTTTTGCTTCGCCAATTTTTCACTCCGGAATCAGCTCCCGCCTTCAGAAGGGCAGCGACTATAGCTGTCGCCCCCGCCTCCACCGCCTTCACCAATGGCGTTGATTTATTCCTTAGATCCACAGGAGCCGGGCCGCATCCCTTACTCAAAAGATAAGCTACTAATTCCAAATCCCGATTGTCACAGGCTTTATATAAGGGGGTGTGTCCGCTATCGTTTGCCACATCGAGATCCACACCCTGCTCCTCCAGCCATTTTATTTTTTTCATTTTATCTTCATAGCCGCAAGACGCAAAAAAAATGGCATTCTCATTATTGCTATCCCGGGCATGCAAATCGGCACCCATTCCAGCCATTTCTTTTAAAAACTCCAGATCGCACTTTTGCAGACAATTCAAAAAAACACTTCGCATCTCATGAGGAACCAACTGGTTCACGTCCGCCCCCTGCTGCAAGAACAGCCTCACCCACTGCAGATGACCAGCACGAGCGGCAAGCATATAAGCCGAGCGCTCGTTCAACCCCAGATAAAAAGGATCGGCTCCATTTTCTAGCAGCACAGCCACTTTCCCGTCATCGACATGATATTGCCCCATATTGGCAATCAGCTCTTTGTTGAGTTTCTCTGATTCGCTATCAATGGCGCTCTTATCATCAGGGGTGCTCATGCCCAACCATAGTCTGCAAATAAGCCAGATACCAAATCAAGAAATCTGCCCAGCTATGAAACATCATTTTAAATGATGTGTAACCATAAATAATCGATTGTCCCACCAGGCAAGCCCTGCCGTAGTATGCTCGCCATGAAGATACTTCCTTCTCCACCAACCTCATCTGCCACCCTGTTTTTTAAAGATCATAACACCAGGCAGGCTTCCACAGTTCCAAATGACCGTTTTGAGATCGCTTTGGCTTCTGCTGAAGATAGAGAGGAAATCTACCGCATCCGTCACGACGTGTATGCCAGCGAACTGGGACAGCATGGAGAAAACCCTACGGGCAAACTGCAAGACGATTTGGACAGCTTCAACCACTACCTGCTGGCTAAAATTAACGGAAAAATATTCGGTTTTGTCAGCATCACGCCTCCTGATAAAAACAGCTATTCAATCGATAAATATTTTGAGCGAAACGAACTGCCGATAGAATTCCACCCGGCACTTTATGAAATCCGACTGCTCACCGTTCTGAAATCCCACCGTAATCGGGAACTGCCCCTACTCCTGATCCACGCAGCTTACCGCTGGGTCGAAGCCCATGGAGGCACTCATGTGATAGCAATCGGACGCCGTGAAGTGATTGATTTGTATCAACGCTTCGGACTGCAAGTATTGGATCATAGCGTGAAAGCCGGAGCCGTGAACTATGATCTGATGCACGCCTCCATTGAGCAACTCGCCCAGCGGGCACAAGCTTATTCGCAAATTTTAAGCCGCATTAAAATGCGAACGGACTGGTCACTGGATTTTCCCTTGGTCAAACCTGCAGCCTGTTTTCACGGAGGTACTTTTTTTAGCGCGGTGGGCGATACCTTCGAAACGCTGGAGCAGCGAAAAATGATCATCAATGCTGACGTGCTCGACGCCTGGTTTCCACCCGCCCCCCGTGTGGTGCAGACCATCAATGATCATTTACCCTGGTTATTAAGAACTTCTCCGCCTACCAACTGCGAAGGTCTGATTCGCACGATCGCCAGATACCGCCATGTTGAGTCGAAAAATATTTTGCCGGGAGCAGGATCATCCGATCTCATATTCCGCGCCCTGCGTCATTGGCTCGATCCGGAATCCAGGGTATTGATCCTGGATCCGACTTATGGCGAATACCATCACGTGCTCGAAAATGTGATCGGATGCCAGGTCGAACGATTCCAATTGCACTGGGACGATCAATTCCAGGTAAATCTAAAGCAGCTCGAATCCGAACTCAGTGCCAACTATGACCTTGTGATACTGGTCAACCCCAACAGTCCGACCGGCCAGCATTTACCCCGGGAAAAACTTGAACCCGTGCTGCGCCGGATAGGCGTCCACACCCGTGTCTGGATCGATGAAACTTATGTTGATTATGCCGGCAGCGATCAATCCCTGGAGGCATTCGCCGCTCAAAGCGAGAGCGTGGTGGTATGCAAATCGATGTCTAAAGTTTATGCCTTGAGCGGCGCCCGGGTGGCCTACCTGTGTGGCGGAGCCCATCAACTGGAGGACTTGCGGGCTGTGACCCCTCCCTGGGTAATTGGCCTTCCGTCACAAGTAGCAGCAGTCAAAGCTTTGGAGAATCCTGACTATTATACCAAGCGCTACGCACAAACCCATAATTTACGACAAGAGCTAGCGGAATCCTTGACCGCTCTTGGTTGGAACGTTTTGCCCGCTACGGCCAATTTTCTTTTATGCCAATTGCCCACCGAGCACCTCAGCTCCAGTGAACTGGTTAGCAAATGCCGACAACAAGGATTATTTCTCCGAGACCCCGGCAGCATGGGAAACCTGGCGGACGCACGATTGATTCGGATCGCCGTAAAGGACTCGACCACCAATCAGAAAATGATGAAAATCATCAAAAACGTAATCGGATCATGAAATTAACCGCCTGGAAAAACACACAAGCGTTTGAATAATCACATCCACAGCGGCCAGCAGTTTTCTCTCTCGCCTGACCCCGCCCTCATCTCCCTAAACAC
>JAJRVS010000192.1 GCA_024277195.1 Verrucomicrobiota bacterium
GATGTTTTGCTTTGTGCCTGAGCAGGCATAAAGGAACCACAGCAAAATAACAAGAACAGAAATAAACGGTGCATAATATTTTCGATCAGTAGTTGTTTTGTAGTGGAAAACTTCAACCGCTTCAATGACGTGTTCACGTATAGCTTAACGCGAATACGTAAGTGACAAAACGGAAGAAAGGAACATCTTGTTTTCATGACCTCAAAACCCTTCTCAAAATGCTCCGGCATTTTCACAAGCTCGCTCCTGTTAGCGGCTGCCCTAATTCCCTCCAATGCGCTTGCCTCCCCGCTCTCCGAGCTGAAAAACTCCAAGCCAAATATCATCCTAGTGATCACCGACGACCAGGGCTACGCCCCGGTAGGGCGTCACGGTCACCCGTGGATCCAGACCCCTAACCTCAACGCGCTGTTCGACAAGAGTCTGCGTTTTGACCGCTTTCACGTAGCTCCCACTTGCGCCCCCACCCGCTCTGCGCTGATGTCTGGACGTCACCCGATGAAAAATGGTGTCACCCACACCATCCTCGAACGCGAACGCATGGCACTAAGCACCGTGACTTTGCCCCAGGTTCTCAAAACGGCAGGATACACTTCGGGCATTTTTGGCAAATGGCATTTGGGCGACGAAGAACCCTACCAACCTCACACCCGAGGATTCGACGAAGCCTTCATTCACGGTGGTGGCGGCATCGGCCAGGCTTATGATTGCAGTTGTGCGGATGCCCCCGACAATAAATACTTTGATCCAGTGCTACGTCACAACGGTTCTTTTGTCAAAACCCACGGTTATTGCACCGATTTGTTTTTTGACGCCGCGATGGGATGGATCAAAAAAGTCAAAAACAACAAAGAACCGTTTTTTGCCTACATCAGCACCAACGCCCCGCACGGCCCCTTCATCGCTCCAGAAAAGAATGCCGAGCGTTTTCGCAAGCTGGGTTTTTCAGAAAAAACCGCCGGATTTTACGGCATGATCGAGAACATCGACGAAAACGTGGGACGCTTGATGAAACACCTCGATGAATGGCAGCTCTTCGAAAATACCATCGTCATCTTCCTCTCCGACAACGGCATGACCGGCGGCGGATCTGGACGTGGCAAAGTCGGACAAACTGCCGACGGCACCGTATTGGAAGCTTATAACGCTGGCATGAAAGGTCAAAAAGGCAGCACCGACGAAGGCGGCACCCGGGTGCCCGCATTTTTCCGCTGGGATGGCAAAATCAAGCCCGGTCGCAGCATTGATACCATCGGAGCCCACATTGACATGCTGCCAACTTTAGCCGCACTGGCAGGAGCCCAACTTCCCTCAAATCAAGTCGAAGGCCGCAGTCTGCTGCCGCTGATAGCCGATGGCAGCGACAAGGCGAACTGGCCGGATCGTTATTTATTCACCCACAAGGGACGCTGGAAAACCGGAGCCAACCCCGATGATTTCCAGTGGAAGGGTTTTGCGGTACGCAACCAAGACTATCGTTTTGTCGATAACAAATTCCTCTACGACATGGAAAAAGACCCCTCACAAAAAACCAATGTGATCGAAGATCATGCCGAGGTCGTGGAGAAAATGCGCAAAGCCTACGACGCCTGGTGGAAAGAAACACGACCCTTGATGGTCAACGAAGATACACCGATGTCCCCCACCCGCCCCTTCCATGAACTGTTCAAAAAACAATCAGCCAATGGAGGCATTCCCCACTGGGTGCCGCCAAAGCTGTGACCCCATACGCTTCACTCACTGATGCGATCCTCTGCCAACCAAAGCTTAAGCTCCCCCGCCATTGAAGTGGCCACGGATCTTTGTTGCTCAAGCAGGTTGTCATTCTCGTAAGGATCTGATTTCAGATCAAAAAGTTCGACCGGCACACCCTGCAGAGCGAGCATCTTCCATTTTCCACGTCGCACCACTTCCGTCGCGTAAGGTTTTGCTTTGGGGTAATGCCGCTGAAGGTTTTTATATAAGTCCAGCTGCCAAAAAACCGTTCCACGCTGTTTTTCTGTAGGATCAGGCTCTCCGGTCATATGGGGCAACAAACTCAATCCATCCAGAGGCAAGTCCTTCGGCAGGGACAGGCCGGCGGCTTCACAGAAAGTCGGCAGCAAATCGTTCGAGTGAGAAAAAGCATTCGAAACCGTATCCGCTTTTATTTTCCCCGGCCAGCGCACAATCATCGGCACTCGAATACCGCCTTCATGCAGATCTGTTTTTCCGCCTTTGAGTTTGCCAATATTCCCCTCATAAGCAGCTCCGTTATCACTGGTAAAGATCACCAGGGTATTTTCTGCGATCCCCAATTTATCCAACTTTGCCAGCACTTCCCCCACCTTGGCGTCCATGTGCTGGACCATCGAGCGGAAGCGGTGCTGGTCATCGCTAATACCCTGCTTTACTGTCGCTGACCAATGCGGAGCCGGGGCGGGTTCGTAAGGTTTATGTGGGACCAGCCACCACACATTGAGGAAAAAAGGTTTACCAGAAGCGGCAAGTTTCTCGATCATCTGCACGGTGTAATCGCCGTTTGCATCCGTCAGGTGTTTGGAAAAATACGGATCATCTTTGCCTACAGCTTGGTCATTACGCAACAGCACCGTGCCGCCTTCACGAAAAATCGTCCGTTTTTTACCCATGATGCCGCGCAACGGTTGTTGCTCGATTTGGGTCTGATAAAAATCAAAACCGTGTTGACGTGGTCCCGCTTGATCCTCTAACCGTCTGCCATTTTTATCTACATGCAACCCGCCGAGATGCCACTTGCCCACATGGGCCGTGACATACCCCGCTCCACGTAACAGCTCCGCAATAGTCGTCGCCGATTCCGGCAACCAGCGATCAACATCGTTAAAATGTTTCGTGATGCCAAAACGCAACGGGTAACGACCGGTCAATACCGATGCGCGGGTCGGAGAACACACCGCCGAGGCGGCATAATAATCGGTGAATTTCATTCCCTCCCTCGCCAACTGATCAAGCTTCGGAGTTTTCACCGCCGGACTGCCAAAGCAGGACAGATCCCGGTATCCCAGATCATCCGCTAACAACAAAAGGATATTCGGACGCTCTGTTGGGGAGGTAG
Organism: Verrucomicrobiota bacterium; assembly: GCA_024277195.1. Lineage (GTDB taxonomy): Bacteria > Verrucomicrobiota > Verrucomicrobiia > Verrucomicrobiales > DEV007 > JAADHD01. The sequence continues at coordinate 3,077 of JAJRVS010000192.1, forward strand.
CAGCGTGAGAAATGGATACGAAAAAAACCAGCAAAGAGAAACATCGCAAAAAAATCATTTAGGAAACTAGAGGGAATACACCGTTAATCCATATGAAAAATGGCGTATATACGCTATAAAAACCGCCACCCCAGCATGGCAAATAAGAGCAAACACGACCGATAGAATGTCCGGCCGGACATTCTATCGGTCGTGTTTGCTGTTTTTTTTACGGATGGCAGCCTACTTGGCGACCACCTTGATATCATCGATTTGGATGATGCCTTCGCCTTCATGAAAGGTGATGCCAATGACGCGGTCACTTTTCCGATCGCCCTCCGCCGCTTTGGCACTGAACTTCATCTCCACCCATTGCCCATCGGCTTTGAGATCCTTGGTAACAAAACCCGCCCCCTTGGGATTTCTCACCGAGTGCCTGACTTTCACATTGGTACTCCCCGGCATGGCACGCACCCGGTAATGAATATCAAAGGCCAGATTGCCGGGCAGTTCAATCTTGTGAGTGATCTCCCTACGCCGGCTGCCCTTCTTTTTCAGCTGACAGACCTTGTTGCCCTTTCCGTCATCTTTCAACCGACCGTCACCACGCCATTTTTCCATACCACTTTCAAAATCACAGTTGAGATCCTTGGGCTCATCGGCAAACACAAACAGCGTCAAACTTATCATCCATAACGCGCCCAAAACGCAGCTCACTTTATTTCTATTCCTCATGGATAAAGGCGTAACAACTCCACCTTTCCGTGTCAATCATAAGCGCTCTATTTTGCCCCTGAAGCAAAAGTTCGAATGCATTTTTGACTCCTTTTCCCTGCAGCGCTTTACCATCCTTGCAGCCCCCCCTCTTTAACCGTATCATTACAACTCCCACAAAAGCATGCTGGAAAATGCCCCGTCCTATTACACAGTTGACCAATGGATCTATTTATAAAAACAGCTCTTTCACTTATCAGCTGGCTATGGGTGCTACAGCCAGCTTGCGGTTGGTATAAATCTTTCCGTGGCCGCCATTTACTGACAAATCATCTCACTTGGATCAAGGACGCCCTCAAACAACAGCCCCAGCGCCCGGTAGTGATCATTGCCCCCGTTAAAGGACATACTCCCCACCTTAAGAGTTTCCTCGATTTTGTATTGAATCAAGACTACTCAGATTATCGGGTCATTTTTGTGACCGAATCAACAGCGGACACAGCCCACCAGGCAATTAAAGCACGACTTGATCTCGATAGTTCGAACCCGTGTGAAGCATCGCTGGTCGTTGCAGGTCTATCGCAACATTGCGGTCAAAAGGTTCACAACCAACTCGCAGCCCTGAAAATACTGACGGAGGAGGATGACATCATCGCCTTAATTGATTCCGACACCAATGGCCCTAACAACTGGCTTGCCTGTCTGGTATTTTCATTGAATGCCGGACAAGCCGATTTCACATCAAGCAATCGCTGGTTTCTGCCGATGAGGCCAACACTGGCAACTCGTATCCCCACCTTAATCGCCATATCGGCTGACGCCCTGCTAAAACCAGGTCGCCGAATGCTCCTTTGGGGAGGATCAATGGCCATGACGCGTGCTGTTTATGATGAGCTGGATCTTTACTCCGGCATCTCGGGAAGCCTGAATGATGACATCCAAATCACCCACCTAGCCATTCAATCAAACAAATGCATGCGCTACGCCCGCTCGGTTGCCACTCTGACGCCGATCAATTACAACTGGGCTGGACTGATCAAATTTGGCCGTCGGCAGTATTTTCAACTGCGAATATACCGACCGCCACTCTGGTGGACTCTCGTGCTGATCTTGGCAATTTATGTCGCAGGGTTCTCCGCCTGCGTTATTCAATTGACGATGGGAAATTTGCTAATGTTGATTCCCCTGTCGATGGCCGCCGGTTTCGGCATGGCCAGAGACTCAGTCCGTCTGCAAATCATTCATGAACGATTTACAGAGCCTGAAACACAAAAAAAACTCGACCGAAGCTTGAGAAGAAGCTTTTTGCTGGACCCTTTTGTGCATGGTTTACATCTCTTGATCATGCTCAGCACAGCTTTTGGCCGAAAAATAAGCTGGTCGGGAATCCGTTATCTGGTCAAGGGAAGGCAATCCCTCGAGGTGTTGCAACGCGACATCTGAATGCCTTATTTCAACACTATCGCTTGAAAATCTGCAGAGGAATGCCGTTCTCCGACCTAATCGTTAAACGGGAAATCGGTGTTGGATCCTGGCCAGGGGTCGCCTCGAAGCGAAATCGGCTGACCAACGAAGCCAGAATGAGCATCGCTTCCTGCATCGCAAAGGCCGCCCCAATACAAATGCGCGGACCCGCACCAAAGGGGATGTAGGCGCATTTCTCCTGATCCAACCCTCCTTCAAAACGTTCCGGAATGAACGCGTCAGGCTCTTCCCAAAGTTCACGATGACGATGCATCAGCCAGGGAGAGACGACCACAGGCGAACCGTCGGGCACCTCCCGATTGTGAAGACATCCAACATTATCCGCCTTTCTCATGGTTAAAAAACCTACCGGCGGATACAAACGCATCGTTTCGCGGAAGACATTGCGAATCATCTTAAGCTTGGAAACATCTCGAAACTCCGGCAGGCGATCTCCTATCACCTCCTGCGTTTCCTGAAAAATCTGCTCCTGAATATCAGGGCATTTTGCGATAAGAAACAAGGTCCAGGAAAGCGCCGAGGCAGAAGTTTCGTGACCTGCCAGGAAAAGCATCGCCACTTGATCGACTAACTCAGTCTGGGAGAATGAGGTGCCGGTTTCAGTATCTCTCGCCTCCAATAAAGAGGCTAAAATATCTTTGTGCCCTCCAGTCTCTCCTGCGTGATACGATTCATATCTTTGCTTAATGACCTCCTCCAGCCGCGCTCGAATTTTTCGACCCGATTTCTTCCATGCGAAATAATGATGCGGCATCAACCAAAGCGGTATGCGAAAAACACCAAGTTGAATCATCAATGTCGCCTTTTCCTGATATTGCTTGAATGAATGAAAAATCTCCCGAGCCCCCTCACCTTCCAACGGCACTGAAAGAATCGTTCGTAAAATGATGTCAGCTGTCACATGAGTCATTTCAACCTCAATCTCCCTTGTCTCTCCATCTTTCAATTCACCAAAACGCTTGAAAAGATCATCAGCCGCACCATGCATCATTGGAAAGACCTCCTTTAACCTTGCCTGCTCGAATGCCGGATCCAACATTCGGCGTTGGCGTTCCCAAGTCGGCCCGTTGGTAGTGAATATACTTTCTCCGAGCAAGGGTTTGAGAGCCTCCTCTATCAGTTCGTGTTTAGGGAAATTTTCGTAACGGTCTATTAGAACTTCCCGAACCAAATTCGGAAAGCGCACCAGAAAAATCTGGGTGCCCGGCAGGCGGATTCGAGAAAGCTTACCGTTGTAGGCTCCCTCGTAAAGCGTTTCGAGCCATGACCTTTTGCCTCGTTTAAATAAATTCCATAATGACCGCTTGTCAGTCGGTTGCAATGGTTTGGGATAAGGAGGTTCGTAAGCCATAGATTCAGTGTGAAATAGATGAAGTGTGCTCGATATATCGCTCACTTAGTGTTTGCGGACCTGCGCTTATTGCAAAAAAATCGTATTTGGTCAATTTTTCTCCAGCCATTAAATATTGAAAGTGAATCCGGAAAATATCTCGCTTGATCTGATTATAAGAACTCTCTGAAAACATCTGCACAAACCGTGCCGGCAACATCACCGGACGGATAGGACAATCAGGCGGACGTTCGATCCCTGAACTGGTAACCGGGTCCGCTCTGGCAAAACAGGCTCCATCCCGGCGAGCGGAAAAATCCACCCAATCGATCTCTGCCGCAAAAGCCACCTCTTTCAAATCCTCGCGAAATACCCGTGCACCTGAAAGATAACTGACCAAAGGAATACTGTTCCCCAAAGTAACAAGGCCTAACCTGCACCGCCCTTTACCCGTCTCTCTGTTCTGTTTTAGAAGTTTGGCCACCAATGGAATCACAAGAATAGTGCCGACGCTGTGCGAAACGATCAGCACCTCATCATCTTCGCCCTCTGCAATATAGTCCGCTATATATTGGGCGAAATCCTCAATTCGTTGACTTAATTCAGGCGCCCCTCCAGTGGCCCATTTCAACATGAATGTATAAGTCCGCAAAAGCCAGTAGGCGTGGAATCTCTGATCAAGGATTCGCCCAATCGCAATGAAACCCGCAACCGTCGCAAGCGATGAAATCAAAGCCGCCCACCAGCTCAAACTAAAAAAGTGCACCATACCCACCGCTGCCGCCACGCTTATTCCCGCACCCCCAATGAGAACCGCTATTATGTACAGCAGCGGGTATATCAAAGTCAGTGAAGGCGGCCAGGAAGTGTGTAAAAATTTTCCAATCAAACCCGAGCTCAGAAACACCCAGTAGGCTTTCAATGCCCTGAGGCACATGGTCATCTCATTCTTGGGCCAATTACGCCGAATGATATCGTCCCAGCGTAGAAATTCGTAGGTGGTTTCGATGCGGACATTCCCAGGGGAAACCGCAGATATTTCCCAGACACTTGAAAGCCGGTTTTTGCGACTCCGCTTCTTCACTGACAGATCCAGTCCATTAAGCGCAGCCTGCTTTTTCCCCTCTTCCAAATATAAGGCATGATACGGCGCAGGCCCGCGAGGATCAAACCCGCTGAAATAGAACACCCTCCTTTGGCGAACCGGTGATGCGGCCCCCGATTCCGAATTTGGAGCAGATGACTTTTCTTTACTCATCAGATTCCTTTGTCAGCGAGGCAAATCCGAGATCCTCGCACGACCACTTTAATGTCATGCGCTTCTCCGTCCCGAAAAGAGGGGGGAATCTCCAATCGAAACCCATTCCCACCGTCACTTCCCTCCGCCGCTTCGCTGCCCCCGGCAAAATAGCCATCAATCAATAAATCCACTTCTTGTTTGAATTTTTGATCAAATGGATCATGACACCATCCTATCACTTCATCTCGGGATATTTCCGTCACCGCGCCCATCTCCTCTATCCTCGTAAGCCTGGTTTGAAAACGTAAGGAGCGATATAGCCATGCATCTCCGAGGACAGAAACCTGAAAACCATGAATTCCGCCATCAAAAAAACAATCTGGGACGGGAAGGATGAACCCACAATAAGCACTCACATCATCACGCTCACCTAAATCAAAACGGTATTGATCAGCAAAGCCCTCGGTGACAGTCACTCCGTCAATTGTGAGCAGTAATCGGCAAGCGATCTCCCGGTCGCTCAATTCCCGAATCCAACCAACGACTCCTCGCAGAGAGCAACATTCAAGCACTCCCTCGTAATGAACATTACGGGAAACGGCGGGTCGCCTCGGTTTCATTTTCTCCTCACTAGAGAAATCCCTACTTACGCTAAAACATGAATCATCCGACTCACAAAAATCGTAGTTTTGGTGATTTTCTTTTGCAAGAGGTTGCTTGGCAATCTCTTCAATTTTCATTCCTTCGTTTCCAGCCAGACACCCTACAACCCGTTCCAGCGCGTGAGCAGTGGTCCCATCACCCTGGCCCAATTCTGGCTCAAAATCTTCCGCACTCAGTTGCAAGCGTCCCAGTGCTTGCAGCACCTGAGGCTTAATCCAATACATGGAGCCTGCGGGGAAACACAACTGATCGGGATCGGTGATCACCCCAGCACGGGCCAGCAAATTCAAAGCCCTCCCGCGATTCCCATACCACCATTGCCGCCCCGACTTTTTCTGACCTGTAGCCGTAAGAATACCACATTCAGCAGCATTCGAAAATTGCTTCAACAACTCGCGAGTTGCCTCAGCTCTAGGCAATAGGGAGGTAAGCAAGTGCTCACCCCAGGCCTGCCCCGATTTGAGGTGAGGGCTTTTTTTAGTGTGAATTTTACAAACGGCTTGGTAAGCCGACAATACCCCTCCATTAACGAGTTGAAAAAAGGGCAAAATGTCCCTGCCGCGATTTGGCACTAACCAAACTACGGCCCCCGAAAATATACTTTTTATCGTTACAGACAGTTCATTAAAGTCCTGATCTCCACGATAAGTCACTGTGACATAAAGATCATATTCGATCTCCAGTGAATCGATTTTTTCTGCTATACTCGGCCACATCCCGTAGTGGTAAACATGAACAACGATGGCATACCGCGCCTTGCTCACCGGCGCAGCAGATAGATCGATCGTCGAAAACTTCATTTCGTCATCTTCATCATTCCAATACTGCGCTTGCGGGCGAAGCAAACGATCCTCCTTCTCCCCGCTGGTGACGTAATGAAAAAACGGGGGAACTCCAGCTTCCAAAACATCAGGGTTCGCATCGAGATAAAGCTCCGGACAGAATTCGCGACTGGGCCAATAACCCCTCATTTCTCCTGTAAGGATATAATGCTGTTCTAAATTACGCCCAACATTGGAATCGTCCCCATACCAGTGCTGATAAAAATCACGATCAAAACGACCCGATTTTTTGATCGCTGAGATCCATTTTTTTTCCTGGGCTGAAGGTTTCATGAATACAGTGAAATTAACCCCGAATGCCACCGCGGCAAAAGCTTGTTCTCATTTTTTTATCAACCATAGCCAATCAACTTCCCCCTTCCAGGAACCTAAGATCCTCCTGCCAGCTTTCCGGGATATCACCAAAATATTCGGCAACCGCACGGTAAACGTGAGCGAAGCGCCTAACGGCCTTTTGTCGAAGCTTCGCATCAAGAACCATTTCATCCGAAACATTAATATGCTTTTCAAAATTTGCCGCTTTGTTACTCACACCAAGAAAGTCCGTGATTCTGCGAACTTCGTCATCTCGATGGTCACCGAGAAAAAGTTGCTCATAAAAAATTACCAACACTTCGTCGCGGTTAAATTCAGAGAACAAATGGTTCATTGTTCTGGCATAATCGGTTCGCCATACAAACTGAGGGTCGTTCAGTTTTTTCATGAATTGGTCTTCCGCAGAAAACCCCTCTTTCCGCCTCATCGTAAATCGTAACTGTGACCAGTAACGATCAGCAGGATTGCGTAACATCCAGATGAGCTTTGGATTCGGCAGCATGCGCTTCATTGAAGTAAACCCAGCGGCCGGCATCATTGAGTAGGATGGGCTGATCTCACCGAAAGCCTTATGCTTCGGACGCACCACTTGTTCGAAATACTCAAGGTAAGCGTCCGGGCAATCAGCCATCTCAAGTCGTTTCCTCAATAAATTCACCATTCTTTTAACTCCTGGCTCGCCATCCTCACTCAATCGCCGCTCTACCTTTCGCAAGCGTCGGCAAAACTCCTGATGCCAGCCTCCACAGTTTTCTGGAGAAAAACGCCAGTCAAAATAATGCAACTCTTTGATAGGACTGAAGCAGATTTCAGGATGCTTAGAAAAATAATTCCCCAACCAACTCGTTCCTGCCTTCTGGGAACCGATGCCGACAAAACAAGTTTTGCCGCTAAGGCGGGAAATGGAATCCTGATATTCTTGAGTCATCAATCCACAAACAATAGATCATTTACCGCCGGAACAACAAGGTTTTCATTGAAGCTATCAAACGCAGATACCAAGGACGCGCAAACAATGGCGCGCCTCTTTTGACAATCAACTCAGCCGCCCCGAAGGCTGTAGTGAATTCGCCGGTTACTGGATTCACATAAGTAGGGTAAATAATCAACGCTGCGCAGACAAGTTGCTCAAGCTCCAACCTGCGATCTCGGCGCAAAACCGGCGAAAGATCTTCAGTCAATCCCCAGCCGGAGTAAAACGGAGCACCATAACAGATAACTTTTTTTTCTCTCAGCAAAGCTTCAAAACCGGAAAGCGAAGTAAGCGTATGAAGCTCATCGCAACTTTCCAGCCAAGGAACTATGTCAAGATCGCTCACCATCACATCACAAAGCTGCTTGATCTCGTCAGTATAAGCATGCCCAGTGCGAAGACGCTTAATCACATCAGGATGGGGTTTATAAGCAATCACTCCATCCGGTCGAAGCCGGCGAACTTCACGCAGCAACTCAACATTACTCTGCCACTGTGGGCTACCCCAGTGAATCGAAGCATCACCTTCCACTTGACCGGGAACCAAAATTCGTCGCCCTTCTGAATTTTGTGGCCAATCAATCTGCCCCCCTATCTCTTTGCCTAAATTATATTTAGTCAGAGCATTTGATCGAATGATTTGGATAAGTTTTTCTGCCAACGCAAGTTCTTCAATAGAAAATTTGTGGTTCAGCAAAATCGATTCCAAATCGCTCGAACAGGTACTGTCATAGTAGATCCCCTTTCGGTCGAAGATCAATGAAAGTGGCGAGTGAAACTCTGCACCTAATCCCTCCGAGCGAAGAAACCCGTCCTCAACTCGGCAAAGGACGCTTGAATCAGGCATCGAGGGCGCATCCTTCCGCCCCCATACCAGCAATTTACTTTCCCTGTCATTCTCAATCCAACGCTCGGCTTTGCGGCGAGACCGAGTATGTCGTAAGGCTACCGCCGGAGAGGACAGATAACTATTCATCAAAGGCCTCTTCCACGGCGACATACCATATGCCACCCAAGACCCCGCGTTTTTCGAAAACATCTCCTTCTGCAACTCCAAATGATCCAAAATACGAGATAAGCGGCATGGCTCCAAAGTGTCCGGATCAAAACACCGGGAATAACAACGGAAGGCAGCATGGAACAACTCCAACACCGACCTGGACCGATCTCTCACAGGCAACAAAGAGTTGCGACCATCAGACAACCCCCAACCCGCATAAAAAGAACAGCCGAAAGTCACTACCGGCAATCCATGCAACAAAGCCTCAAAGCCAAACAGAGACGTTCCCACATAAACGCGTTCGATCCGTTCGAAGACCTGCCATGGCGCCAGGTTTGCTGCAAGAAGATGCACCCTCGAATCATCGAGCAAGGGCGATCTCAGGCATGAGCGCTTTGAACGATAGATGTGATCCGGATGGCCACGCACATAGACAGGCTTGCCCGGATTCTCCTCAAGAGCCGCTTCCAACATTCTATGGAAATCGGATGACTTTAAATTTCCATACCGAATGGAAGCATCGCCAGAAGTCTGATCCACCACAAGAACGCCTGGAGTCGGTATGAATTGATCTAGCGCCCCGCGATTGAACTCATCAGGATACCAATTATATTTTGAAGCCCCTATCCTAAGATATTGATCGAGATCCGCCTGCGCCTCCCGCTTCCATCCGGCTTCGTCCAGCTTCGACCCAATCGCCCCTCTTCCATTCAATCCACTGACCAGATCACTGCCCCCCGACCCGTCATAATAAATCCCTCCGCGATCCTCCACCAAAGAATACAAAGCGCCCTTACTGTATCCAGGTTTCAGTGAGCGCACAAAACCGTCTTCGAAAAGACGGAATGACGCCGAATGGTCTTGTGCCTGTTTCTTCGCCCAAATCCCACTGGATTTATATCCCCAACCTATGAACACATCTGACTGGTTCAATTCACCCTTTGCCAAGCCCGATAAAACTTCTGCCCCTGCTAGCCGAGCCGTTTCAGCAAGCAGCGGATGCCCGGCAATCGATCGGTTCTGGGAAATCCAACGTGCCATTATTCAAACCCGAACGCCGGAAGTGCTGCTACCAGCTTTAACTAAAGGGAGTCTTTTTTTCCAAAACTCGATCTGCTGAATTTGTGCTTTCTCAGAAATGATGAGGGCACGCCTCCTCGCTTGATTCGCCATTTTCAAAATCCGACTGCGATCAGCCATGAGCATTTCAAGACAATCGATCCATTCACCGGGCTGGGCAAAAAAACAATCTCCCGGCTGAAGCCTATCGGCAAAAGGTGCATTTGTGGAAATAATTGAAGCCGCCCCTACCACCGCGTGCTCAAGAAACTTGTTAATCGACCGGCTTTGATTCACTTCACTATCCAGTAAAGGATAAAGAGCCACATCAAATTGTCGAGATCCGACCCATGAGCGATATTCGTTCCATGACATGGGATTGATATTCTCAACCTGATGCAAGCGCTTAATCCATGTCGGCCTATTTTTGCCAAATAAAACCGTTAGCCTGACATCCTGATGCCTTGAAAAAAAATCCACTAACTCTGCTGAAATGGATTCAAGGTCAGCAATATGAGAGCGACTGCAAAGCCAGGCGATTTCCAAAGGTGATTGATGGTTTGAAGGGCGCTGGATCGTATCAGAAGGAATCGACCACAGGGGATCCAATTGAGTCACCATCTCAAACTCATAGCACTGCATTTTTTCCAAAAGAGCATTACTCGAAACCACCACTTCGTCGATGAGTTCTTTCAGCTCTTGCCAGAGACCCGAAACAAACCCCTCAATTCTACCTCGATAATCCTCTGGAAGCTGCAAGTCATTTACAATGGCTCCCAGATCATCATCTATCAGATAGATCACCCGACCTCCCTCAGCTCGAATCGTCCGGGCAAGGTCAACTTCTGCATCAGTGGCGTAACGAATGATAAGCAGTCGGTCATCAAATCGGAAGCTAAACGGCCCGGCCCGACAATTTTCCCAATCACTGCATAAACCTTCAGTATTCAAGCAATCCTGCAAATACAGACTGGTCGTGGGAAGATCCCTGTATGGAGCGTTATTTGACTGCTGAATCATCGTGCCCCTGTCCCTCTTTTGCCAGACTCCGCCGCAACCTTGCCAGCTTTTTTTTAAAAGTCGGCGCAGGCCGACCTTTGGCCAGCGATGTCTGCTCACGAAGATAGGCTTCGTGACCCGCCCGGTCAGCGGGATAAGCATAATCCCTAAGCGTCTCCCCGCAAAAAGACAGCACCTTATCCTGTTCCCTAGGTTTCAATCGCTCCAGATAGCGCAAATTCATTGGCCAGACTTTCGGCTCGGCAGGCCACACCTTAAATTGAGGAGCTTCGACAAAGTCGAGAATTCCGGCAAGCACTGATTCCGGGGAAACCGTCAGATCCTCGTAGCAAACCTGACGGATCTTCTCTGGCCACTGCCGGGAAACCAGCTGTGCTGCCTGAACCGCTTCCAGCCAAATATTGGCAGCACCACGAATATTCTGAGGTCCCACGGTGCTTCCCTCCTTAATGCTAGCCACGACATTCAAAGGACTTCGGTAAAGGTGTATAATCCGCGCTTCAGGATAATCGCTCAACAGTCGCAACAAGCCGGCTGAATGTTGCGGGGTTTTCTCAAACCATCGACCGCCTGAATTTCCTTTCTTAACCAAAAATTGCTCCATATACGAATCCTGAAGCTGCCTGCGGTTTTTGGCCTTGCGGTAAATTTTCCAGAACTCGTCATTGGAAAAACCGTCCTTTTCTCGGTGCTCGCAGAGCACTGCATTGCGACGGTAGGTTCTGGTATAGGCCTTGGTTCCAAAAGGATCGCTCCAGCGATAAAACGACGTTTCTTCAGGACACTCCAGTAAAGGGTGCTGGCGTAGCAGGTCCCGCAGCAAAGTTGTCCCTGAGCGAGGTGCCCCAATAATAAAAAACGGATCGTTCATACGGCTCTCTTGCGCTTGAATGGCTCAGTATCCACTACAGACTCATCGCTGAATGCAGCTATTTCGCTAGCCAAAGCTACAGGATCATCAGCCAAAGCCAACGGTATCACTTTCCCCTTGGCGTATTTTTTAATTCGTTCAGCATGGGCGCCAATATCAAAACTGATGAGCGGCATCGCAAGCGTCATCAACTCGTCAGCGACGAAGTTATAAGTTTCCGGCCAGATGGAGGAAATCAGACAAACCGAAACCCCGTAGCGCTCCAGCAAACCTCTCAGTTCCTCACGTTCATAACTCCCATGCACACAAAGTCCAGGCAGTGATTCAAAACCAGGCGCGAGTTTTCCAATCACCACCACACGACAGCTCCCCTCGCGAGCCAATTCAGCAATTACCGAAGCCCCCTTGGCCTGCCCGATACTCCCTACCACTGCCACAACCAACTGCTCCGATTCGACTGCCTCTGGAAAAGTGACCGGATTAGAATGAAAATGCTGCCCGTGAGCTTCTGTATGCAAGCAGTCTGAAATTTCGGGAAATACTTTAAAAATCAAATCCGCTGATTCCGTCGAAAATGCCCTGATCCTGTCCGCCACCTCAAACACCCGGAGCCATGCATTTCTCCAACCGTTGATGTCCGTGATTCTCACATCCAGCGCATGAACGTTCGATTTTAGGCATTCATGACATACCGATTCATCCGGAATATTGCAGAATTTTCCATCCTTGCCAATCAGATTGTGGGAAGGGCAAATCCCATGGTAATCGTGCAGAAAAACCTCCATCGATACCTCCGGGGAAGATGCTGCCAAATCCCGTATCTGCCGCAACAGCAAAATGGGATGAGGGGAAAATGCGATGCTATTCAGCAGAATTTTGTGCAGATTTAAGGATCTAATCACATGAAAACAATCCAGCTCGTCCGTGAATGAAATGGTTCCCGACCACCGCGGATGGTGGGCCTTTAATCGGATAACACCACCCCTGCGCTCATGAGTGATACTTACAGGAAAATATCCTCCGTCCTGCTCTTCGGCAATGCGGCGCTGACAAAACAAATTGGCTCCCCCTCCCTCCTGGTGATCAAAAACAACACACGCGCCCTTTGAACATTGCCATGACAAAATTTGCAATAGAGCGACTTCGCGATGTCGCCGTAAAGGGTCACTCTTAACGAAGCTCTGCACTTCATGATGATAAGTTGGATGCTTACGCCCCATTAATTTTAGATGCGCGTTCAGCAAATTCTCTTTTTCTGCAGGAGCGTAGCTCCCCCCATGCTTGTGATATACATATAGATTTAAAACCGGTAGATTTCGATAACCCATTTTAATCGCCCGCTGACACCAATCGTTTTCCTCGCCGTAGCCCCGTCCAAAACTCGCTTCGTCAAATACCCCGACTTCACGAATTGCCTGCAGCGACATTCCCATGCAGAATCCAATCCCGGAAGGCAACTCGGGAACTGGCTCCACAGGGCGAAGCTTCTGAAATTGCTCATCAATTTTTCCTACCGGCAAGTCGTTGAACACATCATTGTCGACCAGCCATTCAGGAAAACTAAGAATCGTGCCGGCATTGGTGAAAGGCGTAGTGGTAGCAACGGAAGGGTCTCGCCGGATCGGTTCAAGCAAGCGCCCCACCCAACCGTCCGGAACATCCACATCCGTGTTCAGCACAACGCAATCATCCGTAACCCGCCGTAAGCCCTTGTTGACGGTTTTGACAAAACCTAGATTTTTTTTATTGCGAATCAATTCAACCCGCGAGTGCTGCTCGACAATTTCGTCCAGCAAACTAATAACTGCAGGATCCGAGCTGCCGTCATCGATCAGAATAAGGCGGTTGATGTCTGCATCTTCACACAATTTGGGCAACAACGTGGTCAGATAATTCAAGCCGTTATAAATAGGAACGATCACCTGACCCGAAGTGGAACCGGCTTGGCAGTTTCTTAACAAAACTGCCGCCGCCGAAGAAACAACTTGGGATTTTCCAATTTTGTTTCTAAAAATTTGCTTGAAAGGCTTGGCCCAGGAATAATAACGGTGCCCCAGATTGCTCCAGAACCGATCTCTCAACTCACCACTGGTTTCGCCTCGATCCTTTACGAACATTGAACGGGCATTATCAAAAACGATTTCGAATGCCAGCGACCTAAACCATGTAGGAATTTCCACCGTAAAGGAAAAACCTGACAACAGAGCGTCCCGCCCCCCCCCCAAACGCGCTTGAATGTCGCCCCTTTCCACGCCTGTTCGAAGTGAAATAACCCGCGATGCCCACGGATCGGAAAAACGAATTTCCTCAATGATAGCACCCGGGCAATAAGCCCACCCGGAGACACAAATTTCCCGCCGCATGACCTTGAAGGTTTCGACATAAATATGGCCAAAGGGCTTGCAGTCAGCGGCATCCCTGCGGAAAGAAACAGAAATGCTATTCTCTGGCCCGACTAGTGAAGACAAAATTGGCTCGGCTCTCATTTCTTGGCTGGCTCTGTGAGTCGAATGCGTTTCCATAAAAGTTTCGAACAAAAAATACTCCTGTCTGAACTCATATTACCTTTTCCCTCGGGAATCAGCTACACTATTCAGTTGGCTCTCCTTGACATGCTCATACAGACCTTGCTACTTTCATTGACATACCTGTTTTTTCCAGCCACTTTTTGACTTAATCTATGCTACCCCCAAACTGCTCCGGCCTGCTGAGAAAATTACATGATTTGCTATTTTACGCCTAGATGACGCATCAAATCGAATTAGATTTTTCAAAGGATCCTGAACTGGAACCTGAAATCAGGCAAACTGACAATTTAAAATCAAGCAGCCCCGACAATAACTCCGAGCCAGCTCTGCGCACCGTCCTATTCCTCCAGACCGATTGGGAGATGGGTTCGTGCCGACTGGCCCGCCAAATGCGGTCACACGGACACGAGGTGTTCAAAGTAGCGTTCCACAGCGCCGATTATTACTTTCGACTCTGGGCCGTGCCTGTCAGCCCCTATCGCGGAAAGGTTGAAACCTGGAAAAACTGGCTCAAAGCCCATAGCGAGGAAAATGGAATCGATACCTACGTTTTATACAATAACAAAAGAACCTACAATGCGATCGCCGAAGAGCTGGCAGACGAACTCGGGATCGAAGTCATCACCCTCGAGCAGGGCCTAATTCGCCCTCTTCATGTGACGGCCTACTCGACGAAGCTGCAACCATTAGAGGAAATCCCCGAACTCTGGCAGCGAAGCTTGTCAGGCAATTGGATTCCAGAAGGTTACCCCACCATTCCTCACCAGAAAGTGCCCGTTTCAAGTGCCTATAAGTTCTTGCGTTTTGGGTTTTTTGGAATGATCTCGGCACTGACCCGCCCACTTTTCCCCAATTATCGAGAACAACAACAAATGGGGCTGCTGTTTCATGCCAAAGCTCAATTGAGAAGCTTATGGAGGCTTTTGAAATCAGCCTCCAATGATCGGAAAATTCAATCCCTGATTTCAAAAGACTGGGAACGGGATTTTTTCCTCGTTCCGCTGCAGGTTCCTTACGACAAGCAGATTTTGCTGCACTCTGAGTTTTCTGACATGAATGAATTCATCAACAAAGTGGCCGAATCATTTGAGCGTGAAGCTGGCAGCAATCAAAAATTGATTTTTAAAATCCACCCAGTGGATCGAGGCTATCGCGATTACACCGCCACCATCACAGAGTTGAAGCAGCGACTAGGAAATGATCGCATCCACTTGATTGACCGGGTCAATCTCGACCAGTTACTGGAAAATGCACAAGGAGTCGTCACGATCAACAGCACGCTGGGACTCACCGCCTTACGGCACGGCACCCCTGTCAAAGCTCTTGGGCAAGCGATCTACGACCTGAAAGAACTGACCTTCCGCTCTAGTCTGGACAACTTTTGGAAATCGAAAAATCGCCCCTGCATGGACACCGTGCAATTATTCGTAAAAGTATTGGAATCCACCATTCAGGGACGAGGAACGCTTTCCCGCAGATGTTTTACGGACGCCGAAGAAACAGGGATTATTTGGCCAAAGAATATTTGTAATATATTTGGTTTCCGTGAATACTGAAGCCTTTCAAAGCAATATCAAATTTACTATGTCAAAATTGACCCGCACTCTTGTTGCCACGACACTGATCACTCTCACGGGAGTCCTGTTGTCCGGATGCAGCAGTATGAGCGGCCAAGGGCCTAGTGCTTCAGCTATTCGTTCAAAAAATTCCGGATACCAACTGATTGAAATTCAATCTGTCAGCCAAATCCCGGTGGCGAACAATACCTTTGCGTCAGCCAGTTCTCCCCCTCGCCATCCCGACCGTAGTTACCTTGAGACCCTGACTCCACGCGACCAGTTACAAGTCCTCATTACTGACGCCTCTTCCACCAGCAGTCCCTTTTACCGTCCAGGAGCCTCTTACACTTATGGACCAGTCGAAGTCCCAAACTCCGGCAAGATAAAATTTCCCTATATTGGAGAAGTGGATGTGCTTAACAAAAGCCTCGCTGATGTCTCCAGAGAGGTCAGCGTGAAAGTGAAGGAGGTATCCGCCAGTGCGGAAGTCACCATTACCCGACCGTTCCGCCTGCAAAAACGAGCCAATATTCTTGGAGAGGTTCGCTTGCCCGGCCCGGTGGAAATTGATCGCAAAAGATTCACGGTGCTTGATGTGCTGGCCGCTGCCGGTGGAACCAATGGCCGCGCCTACAATTTTATTTACTCCCTGATGCGAGACAATAAGGAATACCAATACGACTCGCTCGCTCTCCGCAACAATCCGTTTCTAGTCGAAGACGGGGATCTCATCCGCGTCACCAAGAATCCTCGCCGGGTTATTTTCGTGAGCGGCGCAGTCAACCGACCGGGCAAATTTGAATTCCCCAACGAATCACCAACCCTGGCAGATGCCTTAGCCTATGGTGCAGGTCTCAACGAACACAAATCCGACCCAGAAGGGGTCTTCGTATTTCGTAACCGTGGAAACAAGGTCGAGACCGCCTACGCAATCGACATGAATAAAGCCAATGCAGCCTACCTGGCCAGCCGCTTTCCGATCGAGGGCGGTGACACCATTTATGTCAGCGAAGCCCCTCTCACCCATTGGAACCGCTTCATAGGAACAGTGCTGCCATTCGGACAAGCTGCTAAGATGGGGGCATCCGCCACCACAGGTATCCCCATTCCCTGATCCGATCATCGCTTCATTTCCTCCAGTGATTCCCCATGCCCTCGATCCCGATAAAACTGCCCAATCACTCCGCGTGGAAAACCCAGGTCTCGGTGATCTGGGCGCTCTATTTGCGTGAAACTCGGACCCGCTTCGGCAAGTATAACCTCGGCTTGATCTGGGCTCTTATCGAGCCGATGTCGATGATCGCAGTCAAAGCGGCCCTCTTCGGGTTTATTTTAAAAGTAACCATTCCCTCCATTCCCTATCCCATATTTCTAGCAGCAGGCTTTATTCCCTTTCGTTTTTTTACTGGCATGGTCAACCGCAGCGTAACGGCTATTTCCTCGAATCAGGCTCTGCTCGTCTATCGGCAAATCAAACCTTTAGACCCTTTTATCGCCCGCCTGTTACAGGAAATCGTCGTATCCGTCCTGATCGGTGGAATCTTTCTCTTCGCTGCTGCCTGGCTTTTGGCTGCTCCCGATTTCAAACGCCCCTTGATGATCCTGATATCACTCACCTCCCTGATCATGATGTCCTCCGGCCTGGGGATTTTCCTGGGAGTGCTTGGCCACACCCACAAAGAACTGGAGAAAATCGTGCCAATGCTGACAACTCCGCTGCTGCTCATTTCGTGTGTGCTTTACCCCTTGAGTAGAGTTCCCTCCAACTACCAGTATTTATTTATCTGGAATCCTCTGGTGGTTATTTTTGAGAGCTTTCGAATGGGGCTTTATTCACATTACCCCACACCTGATCTCCCGATTTTTTACCCACTCTGCTGCGGAATCGTCAGCCTCTGGGTTGGTCTGGCCTACTATTACAAAAAATTCGACATCCTCTACCTTCCTAGTCGCGTCTGAAAATTTCCCTTCATGATTGTACTGGACCACGTCACCAAATACTATGACACGGATGAAGGACGGCGTTACATCCTGCGTGATGTGAGTTTCACTTTTCAACTAGGTAAACATTATGCGCTATTGGGGAAAAACGGCGCTGGGAAAAGCACCTTGATTCGTCTGCTTGCAGGCTCCGAAAAACCCAACTCAGGCGACATTTATCGGGAGGGTGACGTCTCGTGGCCGCTCGGCAACATTGGCGGATTCCAAGGCTCGATGACGGGATTGGAGAACTCGGAATTTGTCTGCCAGGTCCACGGGCTCGACGAGGACCAAACCCAGGCAGTCATTGATTTTGTCCGCCGCTTCAGCGAGCTCGAGTCTTACTTTTTCATGCCCGTTAAAACCTATTCCAGCGGCATGGCAGGCCGCCTGCGTTTTGGTCTGTCCCTGGCCTTCAAATTTGACTATTACCTGGTTGACGAACTGACCTCGGTCGGAGATGTCGCCTTCCGCCAAAAAGCCACCGAGGAGTTCAAAAAGCTCCGTGAGCGAGCATCCCTCATTTTTGCCTCCCACAATCTCAATACAGTGGTCCAAAGTTGCGATGTTGCCCTCATCGTTTACAATGGACGCCTGCAATATTTTGATGATATCAAAGAAGCAATTGAAGCCTATAAAAACACTTTCAGTCTCCAGGGGCAGAAAGCTTTTGAGGGGGAAAAATCTTCAAACAAAGGGAACAAAGGGAAACGCCGAAATTTAAAACGCCGCAACAAAAAAAACAGCCGAGCTCAAAAAAATGAGCCTCCTTTTTAAACTAAAATTTCGCACTTTAAATCCATGCCCACCGAAAAAGAAACCGCCGAGCTGTCGCCACCGGAACCCAGCCCATTTACTCTTGCCGAGGAAGGCCAGGAATCCTCCCCAAGCACATCCACATCCTCCCAGTCACTTTCTCCTATTCAAGTCCGCAAACACAAGCGGAAAAAACGCATCAATCTGTGGCCGGCCGCCTATGTTATTTACCTCTTGACCGTAGCCACCTATTTTACTTTCATTTCAAAAGACCGTTATGTGAGCGAAGCGCGATTTGTGGTCACCCGTGGCGGAGAAACCGCCATCTCCGGTGGAGCGATGTCCCTCATGGTTGGCACCAGCCAGACACAACAGGATGCCTACACTGCTATCGCCTACCTCTTGTCTATCGACATGCTTCGCTGGCTCGAAAAGGACGGCGATATTAACTTCAAGCAACACTTCAAAGACGCAGGGCTGGATATTTTTCATCAACTACCTGCAGATGCGCAAATTGAGCAATCCCACAGATTCTACCAGAAACGGGTAACTGCCTTTTTTGATGATGTTGAAGGCATCGTCACTATGGACACTGAAGGTTTCAACCCGGAATTTGCAGAGCACCTCGCTATCGCGATTCTAAAACGTTCCGAAGCATATCTCAACGAGTTGAATCGAGATATTGCCAATCAACGCTTGGTTTTTGTGATAGAGGAATTGGATTTGAGTGAGGACAAGCTGGATGAAGCACGCAAAAAACTGATCGCTTTTCAGAACGAAAAACTGATTGTCGATCCTGAAGCTGACATCCAGGCGCGTCTCGGATTGATTCAGGAACTGAAAAAAGCCAAAGTCTTTAAACAGGCTGAACTGGTCCGCCTGACCCGGGAATCCCCACTGGCACCCCGCATCAAGGAACTGGCCGCAGAGATCTCCGCAATCGAAGACGAGATGACACGCGAATCAAATGAGCTCACCGGTGAAGGTCCTGACCAACTCAACCAATTATTCGCCCAGTATTCGAAACTCCGCCAGGACATCACCTTTGCTACCGAACGTTATGGCCAAAGCCTACGCGTCGTTGAAGAAATGCGGGTTCAGACCCTTCAACAACACCGCTTTCTCTCTGTCGTGCAACAGCCCTTCCTTCCAGAAGATTCAGTTCGTCCACGACGACTCTACTGGAGCATCACCTTTGCCGTCCTGGGTATCATGCTGCTACAAATTTTCCGCTTGGTCATTCGCACAGTGGCTGATCACCGTTGAAGCTGAAAGCTCACAAATTTTCCGACCAGGGAAAGGTGTACTGATAAGCCTCGATATCCCCTTGATAGAGGCGGCTCACCCGAGTGCGCAGCTCAGCATCATAAAAGTTGCCATACTCCGGAACGCCTTCGGCGAACTCGCTCCAGGGAACATCCGCCGCGAAGCCCTTCCATTTCTGATTCACTTTGGCGTGATGGTCGGAAGTCAATCCCTCCAGATCGAAGTCAAATCCATAACGCTGGTTCACCCAGGCGATATCTTCCGCTAGGTTCTCAAGCCGACAAATAATCGGATGACGCAAGTTGAGCAATTCATAATCCTGAACTTGCTCCTGATAATGAATATCACACTTCACCCGTAGATCGGTCGATTCTAGAAAACTGACAAATTGCCGGAAGGTGATTTCTTCAATGGATTTCAATTTGAGTACATCCAGGATTCTCCAGTTTTTACCCAGCGCACGAACCTTGTTTTGCAGAGAGCTGATCACTCGGGTATAGGGGTTGCGAACCACCTTGATCAAGGTGTTCTTTCTGGACAACAAGTCATTCACTGTCACGGGATAGCGCTCGTAAAAGACCTCTCCCCGGTAATTGTGAACCCAGGGATGGTGCTCCCGAGCTTCATCAAGCAGTCCCATGTGACGGAAAAACATCATCGTTCCGATCGTGCAACCTGCTTTGCCGGACCAGTCCATGATCACCTTTCGCTCGGGGTCGAATAACATCTTGCCGATCATACGATGCGCACGTGGGAGAAGAGTGATCTTTCCCCGCA
>JAJRVS010000193.1 GCA_024277195.1 Verrucomicrobiota bacterium
CCTGTGGGAAATGGGCGAAGCCATCGCTGACCTGTTCGAAAACATCGTCGAACAACAAGAACACCTCCAAGAAATGCCAAGCCCGGTAAAAGACCCCAGCTGGGATGTGCTCACCGAACGGTGGAGGAAAAAAGGATAAGAGGCGCCAGGCGCCCACAACTTGATTCCACTCCGCTGCACGAGTTTACACTTGCTGCAATCCTCCCGATACATTAGATTTGACGTATGAAAGCCATCACAGTCAATGTGTCTATGCCTGTATATGAGGAATTCCAATCCTATGCGTCGAAAGTCGACCGCAAAGCTTCCGAGTTGATCCGCGAGGCGATGGAAGAATATCGCCAACAGCACATACAGCGTCAAACCAGCCTACGCAATCGTAAGCCAACCTCTGTTGGAGGGCCCATTGAGGCCATCACTGCCGATGACGACTTGCTTGGCGAAATGATGACCGATACTGATTGAGCCATGACTTACGGAATTGACACAGACTTCCTAGTAGCGATTGAAATTACAGATCACCCTTTCCACAAGCAGGCAGATACCCTGTTGCAAACATTGCTCGCCGAGCATCACGACTTTGCCCTGGCTCCCCAGACGCTGGCGGAGTTTATCCACATCGTTACGGATACCCGCAGAATGCCCGAGCCCTTGACGATGACAGACGCGATCACGCGGGCGGAGTTGTGGTGGCAATCAAAGGAGGTCATACGTGTTTTTCCAGACGGGCACGGGGTCACGGATTTTTTCGCGTGGCTGCGACAGCATCAACTTGGACGCAAACGCTTACTGGACACTCTGCTAGCTGCCACCTTCTGCAGTGCAAAGGTAAACAAAATTATCACTAACAATGCTCGTGACTATAAAGTTTTGGAAGCTTTTGAAATCATCGGCTACAAATGACCCCTGCTGTGAAACGCTGATCTCAGTGTAAACGCCAAAATCCTCTTGGGCACTTGGCCGATGGCCCTGCCGTGAACCTCGTCCAAACTCTTTGAGCGCTGAAACAATCTCATCAGCAATATCGCAGCTCTTCATAATCTCGTAGTCAATCAACCTGCTGCCATGAAAAAAACTGTATTCCCCCGCATCACCTCACAGCGCATGCAATACCATTGCGTCCCATACTCCTCACCACACCTCCTCTCACCATTAAGAAACTATCCTGTCCGTCTTCCTTATCAGTGCTAATCGGTGACATCAGTGGTTATATTTCTTGTCGCATGAAAATTTAGAGTGCACTCCTTCAAATTTCAGCCTTGGCCTTCTCATAAGCCTGCACCGCGCACTTCGAACATGTCTCACGGATACCGGCAAAAAAGTCATTGCCCTTGTCATCCACCAGAATGTAAGCAGGAAAGTCCTCCACCTCGATTTTCCAAATCGCTTCCATCCCCAGCTCAGGATACTCCAACACCTCGACCTTTTTGATATTATACTCTGCGAGTAAAGCCGCCGGTCCGCCAATCGAACCGAGATAAAAACCGCCAAATTCTTTACAAGCATCCGTCACCTGCTGTGAACGATTACCCTTGGCGAGCATGATCAAGGAACCTCCTTCCGCTTGAAAAGGAGCCACATAAGAATCCATGCGACCTGCAGTGGTCGGACCAAAAGAGCCCGAGGGTTTACCAGCAGGAGTTTTCGCCGGCCCAGCATAATAAACTGGGTGATTTTTGATATAATCAGGCAGACTTTCCCCGCGATCAATGCGCTCTTGAAGCTTAGCATGCGCGATATCACGAGCCACCACGATCGTTCCCGAAAGTGCCAGCGGAGTGGTAACCGGATACTCGCTGAGCTCGGCAAGAATGTCCGCCATCGGTCGATTCAAATCAATCTTAACCGCCTCCTTGGGCTTGGGCATCTCGGAACTCGCAGGGATAAAACGCCCTGGATTGTCTTCAAGTTTTTCGAGCCACACGCCTTCTTTATCGATACGCGCTTTGACGTTACGATCCGCAGAGCAAGAAACCCCAATCCCCACTGGACAAGAAGCGCCATGACGCGGCAGGCGAATCACCCGCACATCGAGAGCGAAATACTTACCCCCGAACTGCGCGCCGTATCCCATGCAACGGGTGTAATCGAGCAGTTTTTCTTCCAGCTCCTTATCGCGGAAAGCCTGACCATGTTCATTGCCTTCCGTCGGCAACTCATCGTAATACTTGGTCGAAGCCAGCTTCACCGTTTTCATCGTCGTCTCGGCCGAAGTGCCACCGATCACAATAGCGATATGGTAAGGCGGACAAGCTGAAGTGCCCAGCGCACCCATTTTTTCGATACAAAATTTCTCAAGACTAGCCGGATTCAGCAAGGCTTTGGTTTCCTGAAACAAAAAGGTTTTGTTAGCCGATCCTCCTCCCTTGGCCACAAAAAGAAAATCATACGAATCCCCATCCGCAACCAACAAATCAATCTGTGCTGGCAGATTGCAGCCCGTGTTTTTCTCCTCATACATCGACAGCGGCGCTGTCTGCGAGTAGCGCAAATTTTCCTTGGTGTAAGCGTCATACACCCCCTGCGAAAGCGCCTCTTCGTCAGACCCGCCGGTCCACACCCGCTGACCTTTTTTCCCAAAAATAACCGCCGTGCCGGTATCCTGACAAAAAGGCAGCACCCCGTGCACCGCCACCTCCGCATTGCGCAACAAGGTCAAAGCAATCGTGCGATCATTCTCAGTCGCCTCCGGATCATCGAGAATCGCAGCCACTTTCTCCAAATGCTCGCTGCGCAACTTAAAAGCAATCTCCCTCATCGCCGTCTCTGCAAGATAGGTCAGCGCCTGTGGATCCACCTTCAACATCGATTCCCCATTGAAATCAACGGTCTCGACAAACTCGTTTGTCAAAAGATTGTATTCAGACTGATCCTTGCCTAACGGAAAGGGTTTTTGATAGTGAAAAGGTGGTGCTGCTTTAGCCATGATGATTATCTAAATATAAATTACCAGAAAATCAATTTTAATACCATGCCTGATATGCAAAGCTCTCTATTCATCTACCCCCATTCTCCTACATCCAAACCATGATTGCACCCAAAGTCGTCATCTTCCTATTCACCCTGACCCTATTGGTCTGCCAGGCTTCCCAAGCCCAAACCCAAATCGAGCGTGGAAAATCCGCCCGAATTAAGGCTGCTTTGATCGAATCCATCGACCAGAACAAAATTCCAGGGATGCTGGCAGCTATCATCGATTCCGATGGCCTGATTGCGATCGCTGCTGCTGGAGTTCGAAAATCTGGTAATAAGAAAAAAATCACCCCTCAGGATCTGGTGCACCTAGGGTCCTGCACCAAGGCGATGACTTCAACTTTACTGGCTCGTTTTGTTGATGAAAGTTCTATCAACTGGGAAACCACTTTGATCGAGGTTTTTCCTGAGTACAAAAACAAAATCCATCCTGACTATCATCAAGCCACCTTGTGGCAATTAGCTACCCATCGCTCTGGCATTGCTGCCAATGCCCAGGACTGGTGGGTACACCGTGATATGACAATCAAGGTTCGCCGCCAAACGATTATGTTGGATAATCTCAAGCAGGCTTCTGCTGGAAAACCCGGAGAGTTTCTATATTCAAATCTAGGCTACATGACAGCAGCCTGTATGGTCGAAAAGTTGAGCCGGACCAGTTGGGAGGATTTGATGAAGTCATTTATTTTCAAACCCCTTGATATGAAATCAGCTGGTTTTGGAGCTCCCGGACGACCCGGGGAAATCAAGCAACCTTGGGGGCACATCAAAAAATCAGGCCGCTGGTCTCCTATTCAATCTGATAATGCAGCAGCTCTCGGACCAGCTGGGCGAGTTCATTGCTCTCTGCAGGATTGGGCAAAATTCATCGCTTTGCAGTTACCTGAAAAAACACCCGTCATCCTTAATCGCAAAAAACTTAACCGGCTCATTCAACCCACAGGCGAATACGCCGCAGGCTGGCTCGTAACTCAACGCACTTGGGGCAAAGGCACGGTTCTTAGCCACAGCGGTAGCAATACCATGTGGCACGCATTGCTTTGGGTAGCTCCCCAATTAGATCGAGCCTACCTAGTGGTTACCAACTCAAATGATGAAAAATCGGCGGCGATTTGTGATGACATGATTGGAAAACTAATCGCTATCGATAAGTAAAACTCAAAAAAAATCTTTTCATAAGCATTCATCTGCGTAAAATCTCCATTCATCCAACAAAATTTCAATGAGAAACATAACAACCTTGCTATCAACACTCCTGGTATTTTTCGCCATTGCTACCCCCGCCCTCGCTCAGCAAGCCGATGCCACGGCAACAGGCAATAATGCCTGGATGATGACTTCCACAGCCCTCGTCCTCTTCATGTGCATCCCCGGTTTGGCGCTGTTCTATGGAGGGTTGGTTCACAAACGTAATGTGCTGAGTGTGCTGATGCATTGTTTTGCTCTGGTCTGCGTGATGAGCCTGGTCTGGCTTGTTTTGGGCTACTCTATTTCCGTTGGCAACAAGGGCGGATGGATTGGCGGTTTTGACCATATTTTTCATAAAGGCATCGGACCAGATAAAATACTGAATTCAGCTTTCCAAATGACGTTTTTCATTATCACTCCAGCACTTATTATTGGAACATTTGTCGAGCGGATCAAATTCAGCGCCATGCTGATGTTCAGCGTTCTTTGGACTTTAATCGTTTACGCACCAATCTGCCACATCACTTGGTTTGGTGGTTGGTTTGCAGAAATGGGAGTGGTGGATCTGGCAGGCGGCATCGTCGTTCATATCACAGCCGGAGTGGCTGCCCTGGTAGCATGCATCATGGTCGGCAAACGCCGCAGCGCCACTCCCCCGCACAATTTACCCATGACGGTCACTGGCACCGCCATGTTATGGGTGGGTTGGTTTGGTTTTAATGCTGGCAGCCAAGGGGGCGCAACCGATGCGGCGGCAATGACCTTGTTTGTTACCCATATCTCCGCAGCCACGGCGGCTACGGTGTGGGCGGTGATTGAATGGTTCACCATCAAAAAACCAAGTGTGCTTGGGATCGCAACTGGTGCCATTGCCGGATTGGCTGCGATCACTCCCGCCTCTGGAGTTGCCGGCCCAATGGGAGCTGTACTGATTGGTGCGGTATCTGGTTTGGTTTGCTGGTGGGCTTCGGTGAAATTAAAAAATTGGCTCGGTTACGATGATTCCCTCGATGTGGTTGGCGTTCACGGAGTAGGCGGATTGGTTGGCACCTTGCTGGCAGCCTTGGTAGGCACCGCGGCATTTGGTGGTTTCGGTGATTTTACTTTTGCCAAACAAATAGGAATTCAGTTGCTCGCTTCCGGAGTCACCATCATTTACACTTGGGTAATCACCTACATTATTTTAAAACTGGTTTCACTCGCCTGCGGAGGACTACGAGTCACTGAATCCGAAGAGCGATTTGGCTTGGATGAAGTATCCCACGGAGAGTCAGCTTATCACATGTGATATTCCTCCTATCAAGGGCAAGGTGTTTGTCACTTGATCCAGCCTAGTTTCACCAGAAAATCTTCCGTCTTTTTCATCGTCGACTGAAAATCTTTTCCATCCCCACGCCCAAAATTAAAAAAGCCGTGAGCGCGATCCGCGTAGCCAATCAACACCACATTTTCCGCGCCCAAAGCCTTGGCTTTTTTCACAAAAGCCTCCGCCGTGGCATAAGGCACCGTTGAATCCGCGATGCCATGGAAAATGATGCAGGGAGGCAACGAAGCTTGCACATGCTGAAGCGGTGATATGGCTATAATTTTGCCCGCAATCTCCTTGCCCCAGTTTTTTTCAACCCCAGGCAGGTTTAAATCGAGAGCGGGATTATAAAGCAATAAAGCATTCGGTTTTGGCGAAATTTCAAGATCATCGCCCTTATCGTTGAATGCTTCAATCGTTGCTGTCGCAGCCGCCAGATGCCCACCTGCCGATCCTCCCCCTGCAGCGATTTTCTCTGGGTCGATGCCCAGTTCCGAGGCGTGCGCCCTCACCCAGCGCATCGCAGATTTTGCATCCTGAGTGCTTTCAAAAGGGGTCGAGCCATGTTTGTTCTTGATCCGATACTCCGCCGTCATCGTCACCATGCCCCTTTCGGCTAGACGCTTGCAATGCTGGTCAAATTGCTTGGTCGTGCCCCCTCTCCATCCTCCGCCAAAGAAAAACACCACGGCGGCTCTGCTGTCGTCAGCCTTCCAATCCTTTGGCTTGTATATATTGATCGCCAGATCAACCCCCTTCCCGACCTGTTTGTAAACCTCACGCTGCTGAGCACCAGCAACCGAAGCCCATAACATTAAACCCAGCACCAAACACGTCCCCTTTAATTTACAATCCCATTTCATAAAACACAGCACTATCCCCACTCATCATTTTCTACCAGCACAAAATGATAAAATCATCGTGATTTTTCTACCCCTTGAGACTCAACATCAAAGCCCGAGTGAATATTTTCTCGCACCCACTTCCTAAATAATTAATTTGCCCTCTCCACTGCCGCTGCGACTTCTTGCTTAATCACCTCAAGCGAATTCAGCGGTCTCAAAGGGTCGTCGTATGGCACCACTTGATTAGTTTTCTGATCCCAATGCACCGGCCCATATTTCGCCGCACCTAGATCTTCCGTCAGCAAGTGCGCACCTGCATCCCCCTTATTAAAATGCCAAAACTCCTGAGGAAAATGCATGAAACCCCGTGCTTCCATCATCCTGGTGATTTCCAATCGATTATTCAAATCCTGCACGTCAATGAACGGTGAGCGCATTGGTGTGCGCTCACTCATCTCAAGATAAGCATTGCCACGCCACACCTCTTCACCATCATCACGCTGGAACACTGATATATCCACCGCCGACCCGGACATATGCGTGCCAATTTTCGGAATATTGGCCACCAGCACAATCGCCCGCTGAAAAACTTCCTCCGCAGATGGGACCTTCCCTTTGTTTTCCCAGATGCATTTTTTTAAAATCGCATCAAACACTGCCGGCTTGCGAACTAACTTTGTTTGCATTTCCATCGAACGATAGCCCTCCTCTATTTTTAATACCCACCCTCGCTCGTTCATATCCCGCCCTATAGCGATCAGGTCATCAACCAGGCCTTTCCTGATAAAATATATTCGATCAAGGTCGTCAACGATTTTGGTATCGGAGAACATCATCTCAATCCCTGCTGCTTCCGCAGCATCCGGGATCGAAGCAAAACCTGCGCCACACTCCTCCACTTGATAACCTATCAGCTTCTCCACAAACGCATAACCAAGCAGCATCTGCTCAGTCCAATAAGCCCGTCGCTCGTCTTCACTACTCATCCAACATTCTGCGTGATCTCTTGCCCTTTGTCTACGAATAGGATGCTCTGACTGCCTCAAATTTTCACAGGAACAGCTGCATGACGGTTATTTCTCAGCTCTTTATTTTTTCCGCTTTTTCTTCCGCGGTTTGCCCAAGTTGGTATACGGAGCTTTATCAAAAGTGCTGCCATCCCCGGTTACCCGAGGATCTTTTGCTTGCTTAAGAATTTTCATCAAACGATCTGACAGGGTTTTCCGCACCTCGGCGTAACCTGCTTCTACCGCCAGGTTTTTCACCTGATCCGGATCCTCGCGCAAATCATACAACTCCTCCCCCGGACGTTTGCCGAAGGCCCAATCAAAATACTTCGGCCCCTGCACCGCTGCATCCTTACGATTCATCACCAACCAAGCCTTGGTCGGACTCGAATCCATATCAGGAAAAGTGGCGCGGGTATCCTCGATCAAATCCTCTTGGGAAATCTCCTTGCCTTCACTCAAACCGTAAGGATTGCCCTCGGGCCATCTCTCTGGTTTGAAATTACGAATATATAGGAAGTCCTTCGTCCGGATCGCACGTTGCGGGTAAGGCAGATTACCCGTGCGCGCCATGCCGACATGACGCTCACGCCCCGTCACCACATAATCCCGACTGGGATCCACCCATCCGTCTTTTTGCGAAGTCAGCACATTGACCAGGCTCTTGCCGGTCATCACTTCTGGTATCTTTGTGATACCAGCCTCCAGGAAAGTCGGAGCCAGATCCATCAGATTAACAAAATCTTTCACCACCCGTCCACCCGGCGCACGCGCTGGCCAACGGATCGCCAGCGGAACTCCCGTCCCGAAATCATAGAGGTTGGTTTTGCCATGGGTAAAACCTGGCGTGCCGTGATCCCCACTGACCACCACAATGGTATTATCCAGTTCGCCGATAGCTTCCAGCTTATCCAGCAACAACCCCAACGCGGCATCAAAGGCCATCGCCTCACCTAGATAATCAGCAAAGTCCTCCCTCACCACCGGCACATCGGGAACAAACTCCGGCATCGCCCCTTTCAAATCATCTGGGTTCAATCCCCACAAACGTTTGCCCGAGCCCTTGGTCCACTTACGGTGCACGTTAGTCGGACCAAACCAATAACAAAAAGGCTGCTCTTTATTTTCGCGATCCGCCAGAAACTTATCAAAATTGCCTTTGACCTCATTATAGAGAACTTGTTTCGCCTCGGCCATCGACTTGCCCCCTTCATCCATCATTTTAGTCACATTTTGTGAAAATTGATTGAACCTGCGTCCCGCCGATTCGTATTCGTATTTGCGCTCACCGTAAGGCGCATCATTCGGAGTGCCCGGACTCCACACTTTATAAGTCTGACCAATATGATAACCTGATTTTTTTAATAACAAGGGGAAAGATGGAATCTTTGCATCCCATTTCGCTCCGACCAAAATCGCCCCCAAACCCGTGCGGAAAAAATACTGTCCCGACAACAGCGAACTACGACAGGGCGTGCAGGACGGAGAAGTGACAAAAGCATTGGTGAAAAGCACCCCCTCCCTGGCCACCCGATCAAAATTTGGTGTTTTCAGAATCGCATTCGGCCCAGCCTCCTTATCCACCTTCGCATAAGCGCTGGCATAGCGCCCCCAATCATCGGCAAAAGCAAACACGATATTCGGACGCCTCAAAACATCCTCAGTCGCCGCCAACTCTACGCCCCCACCCCGCAAGCTCATCACCAGGCAAAGCCCCGTCAATAAAATTCTATTACCTACTCTCATATCAGACAAACTCCCACGCCACCCCCTCCCGTCAACAGCGCAATCCCGCCCCCTTCCTTATTATCCCTATTCTTATTCGCGTTCACCTTGTCTCGCCATAGCTCAGCGCCGGCGGAAGCCTTAGCGAAGGAGGTCCTGACCGCCGACTTGTCTCGCCATAGCTCGGCGCCGGCGGAAGCCTTAGCGAAGGAGGTCCTGACCGCCGAAGCCTTAGCGAAGGAGGTTGACCTGTCATCATATCTGTATGAAGATCGCCTTAGAAAAATGCTGACCAAACGAATCATCCCATGCCTTGACGTGACCGATGGCCGCGTC
>JAJRVS010000194.1 GCA_024277195.1 Verrucomicrobiota bacterium
ACCATGATCAAATCCTTGCTTTTAATCAGCCGGAAATCCGTGCCGCTTTCGAGCGGGCCCGTGACTCCAAAAGCTACGACAAGGTCCAACGCTTCAACGGCAAAAAAATCGTCACGGACAAAGCCTACGCAATGTCCAACCTCAAGGAATACTTCGCCGAAGCCACCGAGGCCTATTTCGGCAGAAATGATTTCTTTCCCTTCAACAAAAAGGAATTGAAAGCGCATGATCCGAAAATGCACGGTTTACTGAAAAAGGTTTGGGGCATTAATAAAAACCAGCCCCAGGAAAAGTCCTCACAAGTGAAGCCGGTCATTCCAAGTTTCCATCTGCTTTTTACGACCGCTGTGGACACTCAATGCCCTCCTTCCACCAATGGGGGAGGCAAAACCACGGTCGTTTTTCGCAATAATAGAACCACTCCAGTGACCGTCTTCTGGATTGATACAAAAGGTGACAAAGCCCAGCAATTCACAATTTCTCCAGGCAATCGGGAACGCCGCCTCACCTACTCTGGCCACGCATGGCTGGTTGCCGACAACAAAGGGGCCAACCTCGGACACTTCGTCGCAACTGAAACTGCCGCCTGGGCCGATGTGCCAGCCATTCGTATTCCGTCCAAGCACGGCAAGGAAAACAACGCCGCACTTTATCCGATCACCGCGCCACCCACAGAACTCAAACTCTCCCCCTTTTACAAAAAATGCCTCAATCTCGACGGTTTCCTCATCCTCAGTTCTGAAAAAGTAAACAACTACGCCCTGCACGAAGCCGCTTACCTGATTCAAATGATGCTGGTCAATCGTCCTGATGTGCTTGAAGCACTCGTCTCCAGCGGAGCACGCCTCACCGTGATGACTCACAATGAATACACCACCGATGTGCCCGAACATGCTCGCATGGGGAAACAAAAAAACGGCGAATCCTCCGACTGGTGGGATCGGCGAGCGCGCGGACTCGGAGGCAGCGAAACAGATCCCGTCGCGAGCTGTGCGGAAGAAAACCTACTCTGCTTCCCCGGTGATCCCTACTCAAAAGAAAATATCCTCATCCATGAATTCGCCCACATGATGCACCTACGAGGACTCAAACGAATCGACCCCACATTCGACGTCCGTCTTGAAAGAGCATGGAAAAAGGCCATGGCCGCCGGTCTATGGAAAAACAAATACCCCTCCACCAATTCTCGTGAATATTTTGCCGAAGGCGTGCAGTCCTGGTTCAATAACAACCGCGAAAACGACTACGAACACAATCACATCAATACCCGTAAAGAACTGATCGGATACGACCCCCAACTCGCAGCGATTTTAAAAGAAGTATTTGGCGATACCCAACTGGTTTACATCAGACCACCCAAGCGAAAAAAACAAGCTCACCTAGAAGGTTATGACTACAGCAAATCCCCCTGCTTCGAATGGCCCGAACGCCTGAAAAATCTGGGCCACGCCATAGCAACCCGACGCAATAAAAAGTAACCACAACTATTCATGCGCAAACAGGAGGGCGGACATTCCTGTCCGGCAACACCAGCCTTGAGTTGACCTTCCTCCAAACTGCACTGTATATTGCCTGCATGCCGACATCAGAAAAAGAGGACGCTCAATGCCACCCCGTGATCAACGTGGAAGAGACGATCGGCAAGTGGGTGGGACGGAAAAAAGCGCCTTATCCGTCCAAAATTCAGGAAAGCGGTAAAGACTATTATAAAGCCCTCGGATACACCGTGTGCCCCAAAGGAGTTTACCGATTCAATTCACATGAAGAAGCAGACCAATGGATGATGAAAATAGCAGTAAAACGAGCGAACCAGGTGACGGATCAACTGACTTAGCTTCCCGACCGCCTGATTACCGAGATCTCGCCAATCTTTGCGCTCAATTAGATTTGACGAAGCTTGCAAGGACATTGTTATTCGCGAGATCAACGGCGTCCGGATCCCCTTCGCTTCTCCTCGGCTACTCTGGCGAATGAAAGTGAAAACCCACCGCGCTAAAGATGAAAGCGACTTGGTTTTCCTACGCGAATATTTCCAATCCCGAGGTGAACAACCTCCTACTTAGAAATCATTACTCATCAGTGGTTAAAACATTTTCCTCAGCCTGACGATAACCCACTGCATAAGCGCCAAAAACCTTGCTTATTTCATCCCTGATTCGCCGAAACGCATCCACCTCTTGCTCGCCTTCCCGAACAGCTTTGGGAGGATCTTCAAAACCCCAGTGATAACGACTCACCTTTCCCGGGAAAGTCGGGCATGCCTGATCCGCATTCCCGCAAACCGTGATCACCGTATCGATCCCCGCCTGCAAAAACTGATCCAAATGTTTGGACTGATGCGCGGATATATCTACGCCGATCTCCGCCATGACCTCAATCGCGAGCGGATGCACATAACCAGCAGGCTTTGATCCCGCGCTATAAACCTCAAACAAATCACCCGCGACATGGCAAAGAATACCTTCCGCCATGTGACTGCGACAGGAGTTGCCAGTGCAAAGAATAAGAATTTTAACTTTTTTCATAGCTACATTCATAATGAGCTCAATTTTCTCCCTCGCAACCATCATTCGATGATTCCGGCTGCAAACAAAGCTCCGGCCGCGCTTGGCAGCAGTCATCGCTGAGAAAAGTCATCAAATCCCGCATCCCCTCCACCCGCAATTGATAAATGATCGACCGCCCTTCGCGCCGGAAATCAACCAAACCTGAATGCGCCAATTCCTTCAAATGAAACGAAAGTGTCGGTTTAGGCAAATCAAATTCCTCGGCAAGATCACCTGCACAAACGCCCTCATCCCCCACCCTCACCAAATATCGGAATATTCTCAGCCTGGCCGGTTGAGCCAAAGCGGCAAGCGAAGTAACAGCACCATCAATTTCCATAATCTCTATCAATTGATCATTATCTATTTTCAGCCATACCACACAACATCTTTAATCGGAAAATAAAACCACTGATTACACTGATTTCTACTGTTTTTTTTTAGGGACGGACTTCATGAATCCTCTGCTATTGAAAGATGAATAAGTTACATTTTTCATTTCTTATCAGTGCCTAATCAGTGAGATCAGTGGTTATCTATTTATTCTCACACGGCATGCTACTCAGAAGAAAACCAATGCTGACTTCTCTGACAAACCCTAACCAAAAACAACATCAACGGCACCTCAATCAATACCCCGACCACCGTAGCCAACGCGGCCCCTGACGACAAACCAAACAGCATCACCGCTGTGGCAATCGCCACCTCAAAGTGATTGGAAGCGCCAATCATCGCCGCAGGCGCCGCGTCCTGGTAGGATAAATTGAGCCACTTAGCCAGGCCGTAAGTTACAGACAAAATCAACACCGTCTGCACCGCCAGGGGAATGGCGATCCAAAAAATCGTCAAAGGATTGGCTAAAATCGTATCACCCTTAAAACTGAAAAGCAAAACCAAGGTCGCCAACAAAGCAAAAATCGACAGCGGGCTCAAATAGCGCAAAAACACCTGATTGAACCACGGCAATCCTTTGCTCTTTATGATCCAGATCCGTGAGAAATATCCTGCCACCAAAGGCAATGCCACATAAATCCCCACCGACAATAACAAAGCCTGCCAAGGCACCGGCATCTGGTTCACTCCCAACATCCACCCACCTAAAAGACCGTAAAGCAGCAACATCGCCAATGAATTGATCGCCACCATGATCAGCGTCAGTCCCTGATTCCCCCGCGCAAGGTGACTCCAAACCAAAACCATCGCGGTGCACGGCGCGATCCCCAATAGAATCGCACCAGAAATATAAGAGCGGTACAGCTCCACCTCCGAACCATCTTTAACAATCTCTGTTCCCGGCAGATAATCTTTGAAAAACACCCCCAGAAACAAAGTCGCTATTCCCAGCATGGTGAAAGGTTTGACCGCCCAGTTGATGATCAAAGTCAAAACAACCGGCTTGGGATTTTTACTCGCTTTGACCACTTCGCTGAAATCAATCTTCACCATGATCGGATACATCATGAAAAACAAACAGATCGCAATCGGAATGGAAACCACCGGCGCCCCATTCACCATGATCGCCATGCCATCGAGAAAACCCGCCAAATCAGGAGCTAATTTCCCCAAGCCAATGCCCGCCACAATACTCAAACCCACCCACAAAGTAAGGTGGCGCTCAAAAAATCCCATCGATGATTTATCCAGACTCATATTATATTTCTATTATTCTGGAAATATGAAACTAATATCATCAAAGTCAAACCTTAACTATTCTGCTCTATAAAAAATCTTACGCCTTCCCCCTCCCTTTTTTAAACAGAGAACATCATTTAGTTCTAGCCTCGCGTCTCTTAACATCAGTGCCCATCAGTGAAATCAGTGGTTAACTGAGCTCTACACCATCAACGAAATTCCAGTAAAACCGGACAAGAGCCATTAGCACTGGCAGCGCTTTGTTTGCATTCCTTCATCAAGCCCTCCATTTTTTTTCGCATCCGCTTCATACTGCTGAGCTTTTTATCCAGATCGAGCATTTTGCGCTGCACCACTTGCTGCAGGAATTCACAAGACTGCGATGAATCCGGATCGATTCCCGCCAGCTGCTTGATCTCGCGCAAAGTAAAACCCACAGCCTTCGCCTCGATAATGAAGTTCAATGCCTCAAGGGCACGCTGTCCATAAAGACGATAACCGTTTGCCGCACGCACAGGCTCTGATAACAAACCTTCGCGTTCATAATAACGAATCGTCTGGGTGGATACACCTGCCGCTTTTGCCAAATCACCAATTTTCATTGTTCAAAACATACCTGTTGACCTTATACCATACTATAAGGTTTATACTATTACTATGAAAAAAGAATCCTGCCCAAAATGTGGCGAGCCAGGTAAGTCCGTAAAGGAAATAACGCTGCAATCCCTGTTAAAAGAAAACGAAAAAGAGCACATCACTGCCCTGCCGTATTTCTTTTGCAAAACCCCTTCCTGCCCAGTGATTTATTTTGACCAGTCCGGTGATTCGATCTTTGAAAAAAACAACCTCACGGTTCGGGTTGGAATCAAAGAGAACGAAGCCCCCCGCCTTGTGTGTTATTGCTTTGATCACAGCATCGAAGAAATTGAAGAGCAAGTTGATGCCACCGGCGAGAGCACTGTGCTCGACGACATTGCTACCCGAATGAAGGACGACTGCTGGTGTGAAACCAAAAGTCCAATGGGGTCCTGTTGCATGCCCACTGTCAGTAAGCACATCAAAACCGCCAAAGCGAAAGCAGGACTACCTACGTCAAAGATGGAAAATGACCCCACCAGGGATTGTTGTGCCGAATCCGATGATCATGCCCAGGCTGACAAAAAACCAGAAGATTGTTCTTCCGTGCATCCTGAACCGTCGCAGGCAAATACAAATAACCCCGGCCGCAAATTGGGAATTCTTGCGACCATAGCAGCTGTGTTCACCGCAGTGCTGTCATCCGCATGCTGCTGGCTTCCCCTACTACTGATTGTCTTTGAGGCATCGGCTGCAGGCGTTTCGGGGTTTTTCGAAACCTACCGCTTCTGGTTTCTCGGCACTACCGGGATCCTGCTCGCAACAGGTTTTTACCTAGTCTATTTCCGCCAAAAAACCTGTACTGCCGGAAGTGCCTGCGCGACTCCGACCCCAAAGCTCCAAAAACTCAACCAAGTCACCCTGTGGGTGGCTACCATCATGGTGACTCTGTTCAGCTTTTTCCCCAACTACCTTGGAATTTTTCTGGGCGCCAGCAATGCTGGTGAAAATATCCCTAAAAATCTGGATCAAGCCACCATCCGTATTGAAGGAATGACGTGCAAGGCCTGTACGTCCCCCATTCAAAACAACCTAGAAAATGTGGAGGGTGTCACCTATGCCCATGTTGATTTCGTCAAGGCCTCAGCATTGATCGGCGTGCCTGCAGGCAGTAAAATACCTCAACAAGGCGTATTGAAAGCTATCGAAGGCGCTGGTTTTAAAGGTAGCTTCCAACAACTGGTCACCAAAACCCTCAGCATCAAAGGCATGACCTGCAAAGCCTGTGCCATAGGCGCACAAAAAAAACTGTCTGCAGTGACTGGAGTAGAAAATGTGTTGGTTGACTACGAAAACAAAAAAGCCACAATCATCGTTGAACCCTCCGTTTCTGACCAAACCCTAACAGAAGCCGTGCAGGAAGCGGGTTACAAAGCTCTCATAGAAAAAGATAGCAAAAAGAACACCCTCGCTGATGACTGCTGTAAAGTGAATCCTTAAAAAAGTAGCTGAGCCCGCTCATCAACTTCCATTCAAAACCAAAACCGTAAGCCTGCAGTGATGATGTAATCATTTTCTAATGCGGAACCATTCAATTTCTGCACCACAGGCAACTGCATCGCAGTTTCGAGGATCCATCGCTCAGTCACATATTGAATCCCCGGCGCTAGGTACCAAACCTTACCTCCTGAGTCTATCCCTCCTGCTGCAGACAAACGATCCCGGTCCCGCCAGATCAGATTGCTCTCCACCACCCCATACAAAAACCCGGGCACACCACTGCCAAGTTCCCGCGGCCAGAGCCGGTATTGAAAAGACAAGTCCAGACGCGCTTCATCCCCGAACTGATAACCGTTCGCCGCTGTGTTGAACTTATAGGAAAGCGAACTGTCAAACTGCCAAGCGAGCTTTTGCCAGGTGAAAACGGTTCCGATCATCGGATCCCACGAGCCAGAACCCAATTGCAAGGGAGCAGGTAAAAAACCCAGCGAATCCTGAGCATTGTCATTGCCCGTAGGAATTTTCACCCCCACAAAAGG
This sequence comes from Verrucomicrobiota bacterium, assembly GCA_024277195.1. Taxonomy (GTDB): domain Bacteria; phylum Verrucomicrobiota; class Verrucomicrobiia; order Verrucomicrobiales; family DEV007; genus JAADHD01. The sequence goes on from JAJRVS010000194.1 coordinate 6,794, forward strand.
AGCCAAACGCAAAGTCTCTCCCGCCTTGTCCCACTGCCCCAAAGTATAACGAGCTAGAAAACGAAAATCCCCGAGCCCCGAATCACCGCGATTCACCCGCCCCAAGGGCGTATTCAAATCCAGGCTTTTGTCCAGCCAGGGGAAAATCCCAAACAAAGCGATTTTTTCACTTGCCCCAAAAACCAATACCGTTGGAGCCGCCCAAACCGTCAGTTCCCGATTAGCAGCACCCGCATCCCCCGTAGAGCGAATATACTTCGCCTGCGCCCGCAACAACAACTCCCCCTCGGAAACCGGCAGCGCCGTATTCGTCGTGATCGGTGCCGCCGAAACAAACGATACTCCCATCAAAGTCACCGATAAAATAAAAACAATGTTTCTCATAATTTATAAGCTAACTATCTAAAACATCAGTGATTCACAAATATTCCACCCCCTGACACACAACTCTCATACCCCCTCATATTCGTGTCCATCTTGAACGCCGTAGCCTTGGCGTAGGATATTGGTGGTTCCACTTCTTCAGCTTTCACTCGCTTTAATCTCCCCCGCAGTAAAACCCGCCTTTTTGATCGCCTCACGTAAAGCCTTCTCATCCGGCTTAACCCCTTTATCAAAAGTCACCCGAGCCACCCCCGTTTTCAGTTCGATATCCACCGCCTGGACCCCCTTAATTTTTTTCAACTTCTTTCCCAGTCCATGCACACAAAAAGGACAAGCCAACCCCTTCACCGTGATGCCAACGGACACCCCTGCTTCGATTTTTCCATCAGCTTCCTGCCCCTTATCTTTCGACTTTAAACCCGTGCTCGGTTGGGCATCGACAAGCTGAATAAAATTAGGCGCAGCGATCAGGGAGCAGATAATCGCCCCCGTTTTCAAATAATCATATCGTGTTTTCATTGGTATCATGCTTACTTATTTGTCATCCAAAAAATCCAAAATCGGGCAGTCACTCATCGCCAGATCTTCTCGACAGGTAGCCGTCAAAGTCATCAGCGCCTCTTTCATTTTTTCCAGCTCAGCGATTTTGCCCTCGATATTAGCAATCTTCACCTGCGCCCGTGACTTCATCGAACGGCAATCCTTGCCTAAATCCAAACGCAAACACAGCAATTCCTTGATCTCCTTCAAAGTGAATCCCAAATCTTTTGCTCGGAGAATAAACAAAACACGCTCCACCGTTTCCGCAGGATAATGACGATAACCCGACGCACTGCGCGGCGGGTCCTCAATCAATTTTTCCCGTTCATAAAATCGAATGGTCTCCACTCCAACCCCAGCCAAATCAGCAACTTTACCAATGGTCATCGGAACGCTTTGCACCTTCATTTAGTAAGTATGAACCCTATAGTAGGGTACAGGGCAAGCCAAAAATAAGGCTCTGCTGTCATTAGATAATTTATCACTCTTAATCAGACTTTATTTTCATCCGCCGCGCCAATTGAGCCTCATGCAAATCACGAGGATGGATCAAAGCTGGATTCAGCGGTTCGAACCACTTACCCTCGGCATCTTTTATCGGCCGATCTTTACTGCGTAAGCCGATCAAATTCATCGAATCGGGGCCGAAGGACTCACGCGGCCAAGTGAGGTTTTTCTTTGCGCGGATATTCCAGAAAGTGCCACGGGCTCCACAGTGTTTGCCCAAATCACGTCCTCCTCCACAACGCCAGATTTCGCCACCATCTCCAACATCCAAATTAGAGAACAAATTTTCATAGGGAGCTTTTTTGTGGTGATCAAGTGACAAGTTAACACCCCTGCCGTTTTTATACACATTGCCATTGCTCAAATACCCCAGACCCAAGTCATGGATGAAATGAGTCTGAAGATCAAAATTCGACACCAGATTGTCCATCCCTAAAAATATCCCATGATGCCCCGTCGTCCCTTTATACGCCTTACGGCGGGAATCCAAAACCAAACCATCAATCGTCGAAAAATGTCCGGTCAAATACACCCCGCTATCGCTATTGGATATACGCACATTCTTAATCCAACAATTCACGACCCTAGTCATCGCAATCCCGTTCAACCCACGCTCGGTGAAATGGCCTTGATAGGGTTTCACCGGAAACTCAATCGACAAATCCTCAATCCCCACTTCACTCACGCTTGGATCAACCGTTTTCAAAACAGGCTTCCATTCGGCGCGTAAATCGAAGCGTAAAGGCCGTTCCAAAGTCACTCTTTTTCCATCAATCGAGGCTATTCGACTGACCAATCGAGTTCGGATGGCTTTCTTAATTTTCTTCGTATTGCCTGGGTCTCCACTGTATAAATGATCGAGCAAGGTCTTCTTTTTATCATCCATCACTTCCACTGACACTATCTGCCCCTGCTTTAACTTCACCTCTTTTGTCAGGACTATATTCCGCTCTCCACGTTTCACCGGAGAAACAATCTCTGCCACTTTTTCATCCCGATAACTCCCCTTGACCCAAATAAAACCACCCGACCACGAGTAGTTGGAAGTCGGTCGCCCGCTAGTGGTTGCGCCCATGTTTGGAAGAACATCTTCCAATTCCCGGTTGATAAAAAGCACTGTCTTGCCCTCCCCGGCTCCACGCAAAACAATACCCGGCTTTTTGATCCAAATAATATCGCTCAACACATACCTTCCTGCTGGAATCAAAATCGCACCTTTGTCCGTTGCTTCGATCGCCTTGCGGAAAGCTTCTGTGCAATCCGTTTTGCCATCCCCCTTGGCTCCAAAACGAATCACATCAGTCACCACCTCTATTTTAGGCAAAACATCCTCTCCAAAATGATATCCGGCATAAGAAAAATCCGGTAAGCGCCCCTCTGCCGTCCATTTTTCACCTGCCTCACCCCACAAATCAGAATACACTTGCCCCGGAAGCAATTCTGTTGAAAACAAAACAACGACGAACAAAATACAAAATCTCTCTATCATCCGGTTTTTCATTTTTTCAACAAAGTCGGCTCTGCCCAGATCGCATAATTATTCTTAGCATCCACTTTCATCCCATCAGCTCTCGGCGTATTGAGCTTGAGTTCGATCTTCTTGAGTCCGCTCACTTCGCATTGCATCAATCGCGCAGGCTCGCTTCCATCCACGATCACTGACTCCAATATTTTGCCATCACCGATGATCGCAAACTCAACCCTGCCCTGTTTTCCCAATTCAGGATGCAAACCCGCCCACACCCTGAAATTCTGATACACCCCATTGGGCAACAGAAAAGTCAGCGAACGCCCCATTCCCGCACTGATCCCTTTGGCAAACGTTTTCACTTCCACTGCTCCTGCATCCTCAATACGCAAACTCAAAGGCGTGACCTGTTTTCCCTGCGCAAGGATCAAACCACTCTGGGGACATCCCCAATTCGGTTTACTGAAAAACTGTGATTGCGGGTAATACAAACTCTCCGCCTCCAATGGAAAATAAGTGCTTATCTGATTTTTTTGCAAAGCCCCTCTATCTTCTTTCCCAATTTTCCCCGAGCCAAGACTCAACATCGTATAAAGCGCATCCGCCACGATTTGTGCGTCCATCGTAGCCGCCTTCAATTGCCATTTTTTAACTGCATTCGTATCCTCTGCATACAAAGCCTGAATGATAGGGATCGTTGTGCTGCGAGCATTAAGAATACCTTCATTCACTCGATGCAACAAACGCCACGCCGCTTCCTCCACGCTGACGCCTAACAGCTTAGCCTGATAACCAATGATACTCACCTCAAGATCACCACTCTCGATGGGACTGTGCAGCAGTTGCCCCTTCATCCCCTCACTCGGCGGCAAGAACTGCTGTAACAAGGTGAACATATTATCACCTGGAACGGTGTGCGCCGGACTGCCATAATCTTCCAATTGATGACATACCGTTCCCATAAAACGAGCCGCCTCACCGATCTTGCCTGCGCGCAAAGCCTCAACGGCCTTGCCCATGAAATATCGTAAAGTTTCCAGATTCCCCTCTTGTTGCGCTGGTAGATGTAAATTAAGCAAATACAAAACATCCGGCTTGGATTCCATCTTGGCAAATCGAGCATTCTCCTTATCATTGTAAACATGATCTGGAATCAAACAGTATTCCTCGCCTAACTTTTTCAACTCCAGTCCCAACAACTTTTGCTGCGCAGGCGGTAGAGCCTGCAACGCGGCCTTGGTGATAGCTATATGAGGTGTTCCCCAACCTAACGCCGAGGATGGCGACACCAAAGAAATGAAAACTGCACAGAAAAACAGGTGAACCCTCATAAACCACCATCACGCATATTTTCACACATAGCAAACCCGACACAGAAACCATCCCTACAAAACACTCAAGCCTCTTTCACCTCTAGCTCTGCACCACCTGCATCTTTCTTGCTCACTCCAAACATCACAAATAACACCGGTAATACCACCAAAGCCAACGCAATCGCCAACACCACATAACGCAAGCGCATCGCTACCTTCAAAATCGGTTGATAAAAATACTGCACCATTCGAATCAGCAGCGGGTCTTTCTCTTTCATGCTGTGAGGCAAAAACATCGTCGCTAATACCGGCACCACCGTCAGAGCCAGAATCAACGAACCCAACAAAGCGGCAATCATCGTCAAGGCCATCGGTTTGAACAGTTTCCCTTCGATGCCTTCCAGCGTCAGGATCGGAACAAAGACGATGATGATGATGCCCACCCCGAAAGCCACCGGACGCGCCACCTCCAACGGTGCTGCTCTTAAAATCTTACTTCTCTCGTCAGGCAATAACTTGCGCCCCAATCGATGCTGTTCATCAGCGAGACGCCGCACCATGTTCTCTACCATCACCACCGCGCCACCCACCACCAGACCAAAATCCAGAGCGCCTAGACTCAGCAGGCTCGCCGCAATGCCCACTTCGAGCATGTAAGTGCCAGCAAAAATCAACGACAACGGTATCGCCGAAGCCACGATCAAACCCGCACGCAAGTTACCAATCAAAGCAAACAAAACCACAATCACCAATATCGCCCCCACCAGCAAATTGTGAGAAACCGTTTCGATCACCTTGTCCACCAGATCGGTTCGATCATAAACCGTCTCCACCCGCACATCCTCTGGCAACGCTTTTTGCACTTCTGCCAACTGCTTCTTCAAATTGCGTGTCACCTCGTGACTGTTCTCCCCCATCAACATGAAGCCCAACCCCAACACCACCTCACCCTTGCCATCCGCCGTCACCGCCCCGCGACGAATCTCGTGTCCGATCGCCACCTCGGCGACATTTTTCACTCGCACCGGAATGCCATCGACCGACTTCACCACGATATTCTCGATATCTTCAAGCGTGGTTACGATCCCAACCCCGTGAACCAAAATCCCCACTCCCGAAGATTTTAAAATACCACCACCCACGTTCTGATTATTTTTCTCCAATGCTTCGGACAATTCGTCAAAAGTCAGCCCGTATTTGATCAAACGCCCAGGATCGGTCAACACCTGAAATTGCTTTTCGTAACCTCCCCACGAATTGATTTCCGCCGTTCCCGCCACCTTGAGCATCTCAGGCTTGACCACCCAATCGTGTAACTCGCGGAGTTCAGTCAAGGTTCGATCAGGGTTATCCGAGCGCAGCACATAATGAAACACTTCGCCCAAACCTGTCGAAATCGGCCCCAGTTCTGGTTTGGGAACTCCTTCTGGCAAATCAGCTGTCGCCAGACGCTCACTGATCAACTGCCTCGCGGTGATGATATTCGAATCATCATCAAAAGTCGCCACCACCTGCGACAAACCAAACTTGGAAACCGAACGCACATTATTCAAACCTGGCAGTCCGCTCACCGCCAACTCAATTGGCAAAGTGATCTGCGCCTCGATCTCCGTAGGATTCAAAGCCGGCGCCGTGGTATTGATCTGCACCTGCACCGGTGTCGTATCTGGAAAGGCATCGATAGGAATATGCATCAAAGCCTTGCCCCCGATCACCACCCCAGTCAGAGCCAAAATACAAACCATCAAGCGGTTATTCAACGACCATGTGATCAATCCATTTAACATAATTTTTTCCTAATAGTGATGTGAGTCGCGGCGCATAGCGCCATTGACTTCTGAAATTTAAAACTGAGCATCCAGACGATAGCTGTTTAAACGACAGGCTGTAGTATCACGTGAGGCGTTCTGCCTAAATACCTACAGTCTAAACAGCTACAGCCTTCTTCAGTCGTCCACGCAACCTGCTCCCAAGCGTGATATCAAAAACTGCGACTTCACAATAAAGCTGCTTGCCGTCACCACCTGATCCCCAGCTTTGAGTCCAGCCAATACCTCGATTCGCCCATGCCTGCTCACGCCCGTTTTCAACATCCGCACATCAAACAAATCGTCCGCCAATCTCACAAAAGCGACCGAATTGCCTTCGACATCCTGCACCGCACTCTGCGGAATGATCAAGTTTTTCGCCGTACGATTGATGATACGCGCCTTGGCAAACATTTGCGCTTTCAGCGCCCCTTCAGTATTTGAAAACTCGGCCCGAGCGCTCGCAGTGCGAGTGCGTTCGTCAACCTCTGGCGCTATCCAAGTCAGCTTGCCTTCAAACACCTGACCTACTCGTGACGCGATCACTAACTTCACTACCTGTCCCAGCTTGACCCGTTGCAAATCCGATTCGGGAATACTCAAAAAAGCCCAGATCGAACTCGTGTCCACCAACTTGAACAAAGCCGTGCCAGCTTCCAACCACGATCCCTGCACCGCATTACGCTCCGCGATTTCACCGGCAAAAGGCGCGCGCAATTCCAATACCACCGCTTCATCAGGTTTTTGGTTTAAACGCTCAACCTGTTTGGCATCAAAGCCCAGCGTCATCAATTGCTGGTAAGCCTGACGTCGCTCCACTTCAGCCGTCTTCATCCTAGCCTCAGCTTCATCAAGCTCTTGCTGCGAAGAAATCTTTTGTTTGCTCAGTTTCTGCTCACGACCCAGTGCCTTCTGCGCCAATTCCTGCTGAGTCAACGCCAACTGATATTTCCCCGCAGCTGCGCTGATTTCCACCGACGACACCGTTGCCAGCACCTCACCTTTTTCTACCTTGTAACCTAGATCTACCTCCACCGACTTCACAATCCCCTGCACCGGCAACGCAATCTCCGTCAGCCGATTCTCGTTAAAAGCAAGTTCCGCATACACTTCGATCTCATCAGATATCTGCTCCACCGCTGCAGGCGTGACGCTCACCCCTGCTTTAGCTGCCGCCTGTTTAGACGCAAAATGCACCTTCAGATGGTTCGTCGCAAGCAGGTCAGGATGGCAGATCCCGCATTCAGCCTCCACCACATTGTGCTCATCGCACATCAGCACACCTGGGGCAGCTCCGTTATCATTACTGCTCTGAGGCTTTTTTGTCTCCTCAGACTTCGACGGCATGATATCTGGGTGACAAATATAACATTCATCTTCATACAAAAGATGCTCTTTGCACACCAAGCGCCCCGTTTCCTTTAAGTCAGGATGACATTCAAAACAACGCTCCTCGTAACGCCCATGCTCCTTGCACCACATCCGCTTGGGATCCCGCATCTTTGGATTACAGATATAACAAAGATTCTCCTTCGTTTCATGAGGACACTCTTTGTCCCCTGGATCAGCCAAGGCTATTTCATAAGCTGCCACAGGTGGCAATATTTTTACTACCTCAACGGCTGCAGGGCTAGCTGATCCTTCAGCTTTTGTATCGGTATCTGCCACCGATGACTTTTCACCACTACACGCAGTGAGCATCACCACTGCTGCCAGCAGCATGCCCGCCGTCGAATTTATTATCATTTTTAATTTCATATTTTTATTGGGGTTGAGTTCAGTTTTTACTTTCAGTGAGATTAGATTTTACTGAATCCTCCATCAGAGCCTCGATATCAGCTTGCGAACTTAGTAAATTAAACAATTTATCCTGATACATAAGCCAAGCGGTAGTCGTCGTGCGTTGCGTATCCAACAAATCAGTGAGAGTAAATCGCCCTTCGGTAAAACCTTTATTTGCCAAACTAACTGCTTCGTCCGCTTTAGGCAGAATACGGTCACGATAAGCCTCCACCTGACGGGCTGCAGCGACATAACGCTGATAAGAAGAACGCAGCTGGGTAGTCAAGGCCAACTCAACCTCTTTCAACTCGCTTTGAGCTATTTTAAGGTTCGCATCCGCCTCCTGAACCAAGCCCTTGCGCTGATTAATAAGCGGCAGTGGCAAAGAAAAGAATAAGCCAAAAATATTTTCATTCGGAGATCCATCACGTCCCGCTAGGAAACGAGTGGTGAGGTTGGGCATCTTCTCTAACTGGGCGCGCTTGCGATAAGCCCGCTCGATCAATAGATGCCTGGGCTGCGGAAATCTGTGGATGCTGCGAGATCGCACTCGATTGCTTGACCTGCGTGATCAAGCCGTGGTTAATATAATCATTCAGCTCACCTCCGATGTTCGCATCGACCAAAGCAACATTACCGATCAAAGCAGCAAGCTTTTGCCGTGCCGTCACACTCATCTGACGCGCTCCTTCAAGCTCAATCGCCGCACGTTCAGTTTCTATTTCTGCGCGCAACAGTTCCTGCACTGAAGCTCGCCCCGCATCTAGTCGTTTGGTGACAGTTTTGGTGGAATTCTGAGTAAGCCTCAAAATTTCACCAGCAAGCGTATAGCGACGTTTACTTACCAACACTTGATAAAAGTTCAGCTTAACATCCCTGATCAGTAATACCTTGGCTGACAACAATTTGTGATTAGAAAGCACTACAGAGGCTTTTCCTATTTCGCGGTCCAGACGTTTTTTGCCAGGAAAAGGAATCTCCTGTTTAACACCCGCCTGCATCTGTCCTCGCCTCACGCCCCCTGTGAAAGGAGCCTCTCCTGCCATCAATATCAGTTTAGGATTCTCCCACTTCGATGTGTCTATCCTGCGACCATCCGCAGCATTGATGTTTTGACGACTCATTTCAAAGCCAGGGTTCTGTGCAATCGCCAGATCAATAGCGCGCCGCAAGGTCAAAGCCTCTTCCGCTGGGGAACTAAGCAAAGTTAATGTTAAAATAAATAGTGTGAGGAATATACGCATGATGAAAAAATTAAGTCAGAGAAGGATCACTGCTTCCACGACGCAGCTTTGCGTCTCATGAAAACAATCAAAAAACCTGTGAAACAGGTAATACTTAGGCGATAGCAGGACCTCGCACAGGAAACCCCGTGCGCACCAATACTTCACACAGCGGCGGCAATACTTGCGCCTCCGCTTTTTGACTGGAAGAAATTTCAGCCAACTCTGTCTCGGGTAAAATCAAACTCAATGAGAAAAAATCATCTAGTTCTTTACCAAAATCGTCCGCCAAGGGCAGCAACGACAATGAAGCGATCGTAAGTGATCCACCCATACGAGCAAAGTCACAAAGTTTACAATCTCCCTCGTCAGAGCCCGGTTTCCCATACGCTGAATCACCGTCAATTGATTGAACCAGACGGGTTTGTTCAACTTCCCCCCACTGCTCAACTGAGCAGTGTAAAAAACATCCCACCCACACAAGTGAGATCAAAACTGTAATAAGTTTATTCACTATGAGAGACTAATCACACTCTTCAAGTATGTCAAGCCACCCCTATTTTCCCTTCATCGCCTGACTAAACGCATCTCCCAAATCCTCATATCCCCAATCAAAACCCTGCTCTTCCAACACCTCCGGAACCACCCGTTCGCTGAACAATAACATTTCCGACATACCTCCTAAAACTAATCTAAGCAAGGGTGCAGGTGCCCAGGCAATCGCCGGACGTTTGACCTCGCGGGCCAACACCCGGGTGAACTCACTATTACTAACTGCCTTTGGTGCACAAAAATTAACCGCCCCCTCCAGCGCTGTTTGTTCGATGGCATATAAAAACATCCTCGCCACATCGTCTACATGCACCCAGGGCATCCACTGTTTACCCGAACCCAATCGCCCGCCCAAGCCCAGCCGAAACAACTTGCGCAGCAACGGTGCTGCACCACCTCCAGCCCCCAATACCATACCCACCCGCCCACACACCACACGAATCCCCTCATCCTGTGCCTGCATTGCTGCAGACTCCCATACCTGGGTGACTTCAGCCAGAAAACCCCTTCCCAGTTCGCTCTCTTCGGTCAAAACTTCATCCGCCCGATCACCGTAAAATCCCGTGCCCGAAGCGCACACAAAAACCTGCGGCGCCGTCTCACTATCTTTCATCGCCTTCACCAAACCTTGTGTTCCCAGCAAACGACTGGAACGAATCTGTTGTTTTTTAGCCGCCGTCCAAATCCCCAAAACCGATTCGCCGGCCAGGTGAACCAGCGCATCCAAACCGCTCACATCGGTCTGCTCTGCTATTTCTGGAGAAAAATGCCGCAGCTCATGTCCCTGCGAAAAGACCGCATCGACATTGCGAGTATAGAGCACCGCTTCATGCCCCTTTCCGACCAACAAAGCCGTCAGCCTTTTGCCTATCAATCCCCTCGCTCCAGTGATTCCTATTTTCAATTTCAGCCAATGATTAAATTTCACTCGTCAAGCCCCCTGTCCTCCGCCCTCTTCCGAATCATCGCTTTCCTCTTTAACTACACGCAGAAACTGCACTTCCCGCACGCTGCGCTCATCCGCTTCGGTGACCGTCACTTGATAATCTTCCACCTGCAAAACTTCTCCCTTTTCCAGTAAACGCCCCGCCACGTGAGTCACATAGCCCCCCACTGTACTCACATCAGGACTCTCCAAATCGAGATCGGTCTGCACTGCCAACTCGTGCAGCGGATAGGTTCCGTGAACCACAAATTCATCATCGCTCAAACGCCGGAACTCCTGATCTTCCTCATCAAACTCATCCTGAATCTCCCCCACCAGTTTTTCCAACACATCATCGAGCATGACCAAACCCAAAGCACCGCCAAACTCATCCACCACCAAAGCCAAATGGGCATGTTTTTTTAAAAAAGTCTTTAACAACACATCCAGCTTCATCAACTCCGGCACCGGAAAAATATCGCGTTTGATCGCCATCAGATCCGCATCCTTCTCCCTCACCTGCCCCAGCAAATCCTTGATATGAATCAAGCCAATCGCGTGATCAAGGTGCCCCTCTTTCACCAAGGGAAAACGAGTGTGTTTCGTTTCCAAGGCCAGCTCCAGGTTCTGCTCGAAACTCTTCTCAACATCAAGCGTCACCACCTCGTTACGAGGAGTCATGATATCCCGCACGCTCAAATCATTCAAAGCCAGCGCATTGATCAAAATCGCTCGCTCGGTATCCGTCACATCATCGGCTTTTTCCGTCTCTTCCACCAGGATGCGTATCTCTTCAGCGCTATGGACCAGTTCATGCGCCGGCACCACGTCGATCTTAAAGATCGCCTTCATCAGCCATTTTGCCGAGGTATTCAGCAACCAGATCGGCAGTTTAAACACCCGGTAAAAAAATGCCAGCGGTCGAACCACCCACAGCGAGGTCGGCACCGACTTCCTTATCGCCAGCGATTTGGGCATCTGCTCACCCACCACCACGTGCATGAAAGTAATAAACGAAAAAGCCAGGAAAAACGATAGCCCTGTCACCCAACTCTCGGCAACCCCCATCTTGAACAACAAGGGCTGCACCAGCTTACTAACAAAAGGTTCACCCACCCAGCCCAAAGCCAGACTCGCCAATGTGATCCCCAACTGACATGCTGATAAATAAGCGTCCAGGTTCTCACTGGAAGCCATGTGCCGAGCCAGTTTAGCCCCGCCTTTATCATCCTCTATCAATGTATCCAATTGGCTGGTGCGGACTTTGACCAAAGCAAATTCTGCGGCTACAAAAAAGCCATTCAGCAGAATGAAAAACAATACCAATAACAGGCGGCCCGATGCACCGCCCCAACCCAGCGTCCACTCACGGGACAAACCCGACTCATGACCCGCCACCGCCAATAACAAAGGGCCTGAAAACAATCCATCTATGACTGCGGTCATCACCACTCTCCCCTCCCCGCGGTTTCATGAACGCACCAGACTGCCGTCCGCCTACTAAAAGGGTCAGGATCATCGTTCGAGGCAGCTTCTTTGGAATCAGCTACAGACTGTTCGAACAGCACGTTCATAATTTCTCATAAACCCCTTTGTCCCGCCTCTTCAGCACCGTGAAACCTGCGCTTTTTGCCGCGCTCACGGACAAAGGTTTATTGATCTTGGGGGTGTTGATCTGGGTGATCAATTTCTTCACCGGATTACGGCAAAGCGGACATTTATCCAAGGGCGGGCGACTGAGAGGCCGCCTGAGTTCAAAACCCCGGGCACAATTCCGGCAGCCCTTGTCAGGCTCGATGGCGATGTATTCGTAGATGGGCATAAATGCTTCTGCGAAAATCGCGTCGCCAAGCCCAGCTTGACAACACTTCTTTTCGACTCAGTTGGATTCAACCAAGTCTATCTGATTTGTGACGGGATGTCCACGCCAAGCATCAGAAAATAATAACTACCAGCTGGATTTTGTCACCCCAGGGATGAGTCCATGGGACGCCATTTCGCGAAAAGCGATACGCGACATTTTAAAGCGGCGAAGATAACCGTGACGACGACCGGTCACTTTACAGCGATTGGTTGTGCGGGTCTTGCTAGCGTCTCTCGGCAACATGGATAAACCCACGTAATCACCTTTAGCTTTCAGCTCCTCACGAAGCTTAGCGTATTTCTCCACAGTGCGTCTTTTACGCGCGTCTCTTTCTATCCAGCATTTTTTAGCCATATCTGTTTCAGGTTTAAGCCAGAACCAACAGGTTGCAAGTGGATTTTCCTCAAAATAAGCGGAATTTTCAATCCCCGCCACCACTCTAGACTGGCAATACTGCATTTTCGCTATTGATTCTCCGCTTTAAAAAAGCCACCTTAACAATAATGAAAACGTTTTCTTCTCAATTTTTCCCCACCCGCTCTTTATTCTTGCACTCACTCGGGATCATTTCTGCCTTGTTTTTACTGGGCTCCAGCCTCATCCCAAGCTACGCCAAACCTCACGACGATCACGGGAAAACCCCCGCCAACGGCGATGACTGGCTTACTTTCTACTACCGCAACCCGCGACCAGATCAATTGATACCCCAACTCAAAGCCTGGAGCGCAGAAGGCACTTTGCAGGATCAAAATGCACGCGGCCCCTTGTTAGGTTTTCTCAGTGCGGTTTTCCGCCAAAATGCCGACCAGCTCGAAAACTGGTATCAGCAAACCCTGTCGCTGCCAGCCAAGGACCAGGAGCTCATCAATATGGCGATTTGGATTTCCAATAGCAAAAAAAGCCAACAGTTACTGAAAAAAGAACTGCCCCAGGCCTTTGTCGGCAAAACCCCTCCCGACATACTCACCCTCAAACTGGATTCCACCTCTGCTCTCGATTTGCTCTGGGGATATTATTTTGCCACCGGTGACAGCAAGGCGCTGCGGCGCATCGCCCGCATGTTCCGTTACGCCGATGCACCCAAAAAAGTAGACGGCATCCCTGATGGCCGAACCCCGCTGTACACCATTTTACCCAAAGCTGCCAAGTGGTCGATCTCCAGCAATGCGCAGCAGCACCCCAAGGTTCTCGAGGATTACAAAAAAATGCTCTCCTCGGATCAACTCAACGAAACCGAAAAAAAGTGGCTCGACGAAAGCCTGCAGCAGGCTGAAAATCCACCCAAACAGCCCTGAACTGGTTGATGGCTGAAATCAAAACAGCACAAGCTCAATCCTCACCAGCGAACACTTTTTCCAAAGCCGAGCGCATGATGTTGGCATCCGGACTTTCCCCCGTCCAGAATTGAATACCGATCACCCCCTGCGCCACCAGCATTTCCAGACCATCGATCACCCGACAGCCGCGCTGACGCGCCCCCCTCACCAGGCAAGTTTCCGGAGGATTGGGAATGACATCCGCTACCACCATCGATGGCAACAGTGTATCCATGTCGATGTCCAAACTAGCCGCCACATCCGGATACAAGCCGATCGAAGTCGCGTTCACCACGATATTCGTCTGTTCGGGCAAAGAATAATCCCCCTCCCACTTCACCCAGTCCACTTCCAAATCATGCTCCAACACTTGCTGCACCTTGCCTGTCAATAAATCCACCAAGTCCCTGCCGCGTTGCTCTCCGCGGTTGACCACCACGATCTTCTTCACTCCGGCCACCGCCATCTCCACACTGATCGCCCGCGCCGCGCCGCCCGCGCCAAACAACACCATCGTTTTGCCTTTAGGATCCTCGATCTGACTAAGCGCCGCGACAAAACCCTTACCGTCAGTGTTTTCCCCAATCAAACGTCCTTCACATAGCACCACGCAATTCACCGCCCCCATCAGCTCCGCCGATTCCCCCAGACCATCCAGGTATTTGATCACCTCTATTTTGTGCGGAATGGTGCAGTTGAACCCTTGAAAAGCAAAAGCCCGCGCCCCCTCAACCGCCCGTTCCAAATCCTCTGCCTTGACCTCCAAGGTCAAATAACGCCAATCCAGACCCAAGGCCTCAAAAGCAGGTTCGATCATCGCCTGGGTCGGATTTTCCGCTACCGGAAAACCAAAACAACCAACCAGTTCTTGTTTGAAATTCAGTTCCATTTTATTACAAATTCTTAAATTACAAGAGCCTCAGCTCTTATTTTCCAGCCACTCCACCGGTAATCCGCTTGATAGCATCCGAAGCAGGGATCGCCCCTTCCTCCCAACCATTTTTTTCTAAATCCACATCTTCAAGGTTTTTATCCTTATCGGTGATTCGCACCAGATTTGCCATGCGTGGATTTGAAAATTCTCCATAGAGCATCAGCTTTTTTCCAAAAATCCTAAAATAAAGCATACTGGATCTAATATACGATTCCTGTTCCTCTCCTGATTGAACCATAGAAGAAAAGGGGTTGCCCAGATTCTCTATCCACGAATACACCACACGATAGCCCCCCTTGTCACCACTCTTCTCAATGGTGAGAAAAACCGGCCATTCATCATCCCACTTGCCTCCCCATAATCCCTCAATGGACACAGGTTTCTCCTCCCTCTTACTCTGCCTCTGCTCCTTAATCCACAACTGGTCTTCATCACTAAGGCTGCTCACCTCCAACAAAAACATTCTTCCGTCCGAAGTCCGTTTGATCCGAATACGCCCCTCTGACTCCGATATGAATTCCGCCTTAAGCTCTTTACCTTGACTATTCTTGAAGACACGGAGTTCTCCACTGAATCCAGAATTCAAGCTGGCCGCAAATACACCAAGAATAGAAAAAAAACGCACTGCAAGGAAGTAGGAGTTCATGTGGAGAACAGCATTTAATACCATTAGGCTTATTTTTCAAAGAAGAAAACAGCTATGCTGCTGCTCTCCGACTTAACCGGCTTCAATTCTCAATCGACCAGGTCAACTGCAGATCCATTCCCACAGGGAGAGGCACCACCGGCCCCTCCTCGCTCTCAAACACCGCCACCTGCGATGGCACCTTGCTCAGAGTGAACGTATCTTCCGATGTTGCAAAACCATAAAACGCGGGACCGTTGGTGGAGAGAAAACTTTCGAAAACCGCGCGACCGGAATCCGTATCAAAATCCACTCCCGCTTGCTCAAAAGCCATCGCATACAATTGTGGCGCGCAAGCTCCAGTGTAACAACCCGCCGCACAACCACAGTCAAGCACCTTGCTGGTATGCGGCGCACTGTCCGTTCCCGCAAAAAACTTATTCTGTCCCACCTTGGTGACCGCCGCCCGCAACGCCTCCCGGTCCGCATCGAACTTCACCAAAGGCAAACAATAGAGGTGATATTTCAAGCCCTGGATCAAATCCCCTACCGTATACAACAAATGCTGCGGAGTAACCGTTGCAGCAACCCGCTCAGGTGCCTGGGCCACAAAATCCACTGCCACCGACGTGGTGATGTGTTCACAGACCAAACGCAAGCGCGGATGAGCCTCCAGGATAGCTGGTAGTTTTTCGTTATAAAAAACCGACTCGGCACTCTGTTGCGCGTCAAAATAGTCCGCTCCGACCAAACCATGTTGCTCTCCGTGGATACAGAGCACCACCCCGTGATCCTCCATTGCCCGGAAAACGTCACCGCCAATCCATTCATCTATGGCCACGCCATGCTCGGCATTGGTAGTGCCATGCGGCGGATAATATTTGGCCGCCTGCAACAAACCCGACCCAGCCCCTTCAGCGATCATCTCCGCGGTGGTATCACCCGTCAGATAAAGAGGAGTGATCAATTGATCAAACGCATCGCCTCCAGCTGCCAACAATTCTGCCCGGTAGGATTCGATCGAACAAGCGTCTTCCGATCCCTTCCCCGTAATTTGTGAAACCGGAGGCCTGGTATTTGGCATCGCCAAAGCCCCCGCGCACCCCATCGCCAGATGGTCCGCGATATATTGATTCACATTTTCTCCCTGCCGGAAGTGCGTGTGCAAATCATACCATTTGGGAAGAGTGAAAGAAATAGCCATGATGATCAAAAAAGTCTGCCCGAAAGACTCATGTCCTGCACCATGAATCAACCAGATTTTCGATTTCCCGCTTATTACAGCTGTACAAAACCCTTCTTTACCTGCCCAGACTTAGAGCAAAGCGACGACAATAACCTTGATTCATCCACTAAGTATCTATAACTTCCAACCTTGTGGAAGAGAATGGCAATACTAATCAAGATTCATCGAACGCCAGCACAAGACAATTTGTGCCGCCAGGAGTAGGCAGTTTAGATGCTGTGCTCGATGAATACGAGTTTATTGGCACTCTCGGACAAGGTGGAATGGGAACGGTTTACGAAGCCGTGCAGAAGAGTATCAAACGACCGGTAGCGATCAAAATCCTGCCGAAGGGTGAGGCGGATGATGAACTGCGTTTTGCTGATCGCTTTCAGCGGGAAGTCCATGTGATGGCTCAAATGAGCCATCCGAATATAGTGACGGTTTACAGTTTTGGAGAAACTACTGACGGTCAATTGTTCTTCGTGATGGAATATGTGAAAGGCAATGACCTACACCGTATTATGCATCGTGGACGTATCGAGCTAGACCGAGTGTATAAATGGGTTGAGCAAATTTGTGAGGCTCTTTTTTACGCGCATAGCATGGGAGTGATCCACCGTGACATCAAACCTGCCAACATTCTCATCACCGAGAAGGGAGATGTTAAAATTACAGATTTTGGTTTGGCAAAGTTAACCGGCGGTAACATCACGGACGAACACTCACGCTTGACCAAAACTAATATGGCGATGGGAACTCCAGATTACGTTGCTCCGGAAATCCTTGAAACCGATGGCAAGATAGACCATCGAGTCGATATCTATGCAATAGGAGTAATGCTCTACGAAATGCTAACGGGGAAAATTCCGCGAGGTGCCTGGAAGCCACCTTCACGCTTAGTCAAAGGACTCAACAGCGGTTTTGATGAAATCGTCATCAAGGCGATGGACCCTGATCAAGAGTTAAGATTTAAAGATGCCAGTGAATTCAGCATCAGCTTGTTAAAAGTGCGCGATGAACCCGTAGTGGCCAAATTCGCCTCGCCAAAACCAAAAAACAAATTGGTGACCGGTTCGGCGGCGATGCTCAAATTGGCGAGCCCTGCGATAAAAAAACCGGACGAACCCGAACATAATAAGCTCCCCTCCACTAAGGAGAAGACAGATAGCTACAAAAAGGCCGCGCCAAAAACAAGCACCTCCAGCTTTTCATCAGTGATACTAAGTGTTCTCGCTGTTACGGTTCTTCTTCTAGCTGCGATAGCTTTTATAAAAAAGAAAAATACAACACCGGTAAATACGGCCTCTGTTGACAGCAAGGCGGTAGCAATAGAGACAATAGGATCAGCAGAAGATGCGTTGCATCGAAAAGCCGCACTTTGGATACTCTCCGAAGGGGGTCAATTTCACATTCAGGACGCTAATGGTAAAATACTGAAAATCACAACAAAGAACGAGTTACCCGAAAAGGGGTATAGCGTAGTTGGTTTTGTTATTTTTGATCACCAGAGCACTAACGAAGATGTAAAGTTTTTCGAGAAAATAACGACGCTTGGATCTTTCTCTCTAGTAAGGTCATTGATCGATGATGAAGGCTTGGCCTATCTGGGTCATTCTCCAACATTAAGAGGGATCAACGTCGTGGGCTGCCGCGTAACAGGTTCAGGGTTAGAAAACTTTGCAGGTCTGGAGCATATCAGGGAAATAAGAGCAGGTAACACTCCGTTTTCCGATGTAGGAATGAAACATTTGGCTCGATCATTGAAATTAGAATTAGTTATTCTAGATGAGACAAAAATCACCGATGCCGGTCTCGCATTACTCTCAGGAAAATCAACTTTGAAGACACTCAATGTTTCATCTACTGCCATCACATCAGCAGGCCTTGACCAATTGCGCGGATTGACCGGCTTAACGACCTTTATAGCTCTCAACTGTCAGGGGATCACAAAGGAAGCTTTACTAGCTTTTCAAAAAGCACACCCAAACTGCAAAGTCGAGTCATCCCAGCAGGACAACTAGTCCAAAAACCATTCAGGGAAACGTCACAAAAAAGAGCCGCTATAAAAATAGCGGCTCCCTCATATTAGATCGATCTCCCCTGACCGCTATCGCTAGCTCAATCAGAGGAATCACTCACACTTTAGCTCTTTTTTTTGTTCAGCACGTCATCTTTGGTGCTTGCGACCACTGCCATGACCTTGTCGATCAATTCAGGTTTCACCTTCAGCTCTTTCAAAGTCGCCAACAAGTGCTCGGCGATGGCTCCAAAATGCTCTTCGGTCAGTTCCATGTGGGCGTGGCCTTTGCGCATATCCATGCCCTTGTAGGGAACCGGTGATCCCAGTGCAGCAGAGAGGAATTCCTTCTGTTTGTTGTGCTGGCGCTTCATGTTCACGTCTTCGAAGAAGTAGTTCACCCGGTCATCCGCGAGGACTTTGGTGTAAAACAAATCCACCGCGGCATTGATGGCTGCTTTGCCTCCGATCTGGCTGTAAAGACTGGTAGTCACCTTTTCCTTGAACTCACCACGGCAATCTCCGCAGCAAAAGGCGTAAGTAACATCCTCGAATGCATAAGTGCATTTCGGATTCACCGCTTTGCCTTTGATCGGGCATTTTTCGTTCACCACTGCGGCTTTTTTAGAGGTCTCACCAAAAGCGGTGAAAGTGATCGATGCGAAGATCAATGGAATAAGGAATGTAATCGTTTTTTTCATATAGTTTAGTTTGGGAGGAATTTCCATCCATGCCTCAATGCCTGTATAGACAACTGAATATCATGAACTCGGAAGACCGTCGACTTGAAGCCTGCGTTTGACTACGCATATTTTGCATCTCTCCACGCCTATCTTGCTATGAGCCACGAACCCCTTCTCATTTCACTTCGCCCATCTCCTTCAGTTTACGCTGCAAAGTCCGGCGACTGATGCCCAGCAAACGAGCTGCTTCAGTGCGGTTGCCATCGGTACGGTCCAAAGCCTTCCTGATATAACGCTGCTCAACATCATTAAGGTTCAACGCATCATCAACCGCCAATGCAGAGTCTTCACCGCCAAATCCCTGCGCGCGCCTTTCCCCCAGCCCAACAGTCAATCGCCCCCC
Source organism: Verrucomicrobiota bacterium (assembly GCA_024277195.1). Classification (GTDB taxonomy): domain Bacteria; phylum Verrucomicrobiota; class Verrucomicrobiia; order Verrucomicrobiales; family DEV007; genus JAADHD01. The sequence continues at coordinate 26,366 of JAJRVS010000194.1, forward strand.
AGCTCCTGCTGACTCCTTCACAAACTGCGGCAGATGCCGCAAGGTGATTTTCGGGCCATTGCTCATCACCACCCCGTGCTCGATCGCCGTGCGCAGTTCACGCACATTGCCCGGCCAATCGTATCCGATCAAGCGCTGCAAGGCATCCGCAGTCAACTCGCGGTAAGGTTTATTGTTCTCTTCCGCAAACTCCCGCAAAAACGCTTCACTCAACAGAACAATGTCCTCTTTACGACTGCGCAAAGGCGGCATCTCGATCCGGATCACATTGAGCCTGAAATACAAATCATCCCGGAACTCTCCCTCTTCGACCAAAGTCGCCAGATTTTTATTGGTCGCAGCGATCACCCTCACATCCACTTTGATCACCTGGTTGCCACCCACTCGCTGGATCGTTCGTTCGCCCAGCGCTCGCAACAACTTTACCTGGGTATTGCCGTCAATTTCGCCGATTTCATCAAGAAACAAGGTGCCGCCGTCGGCCTCTTCAAAACGCCCCTTGCGCCGCTCGGTCGCCCCAGTGAACGCCCCACGTTCATGGCCGAACAATTCACTCTCTAACAACTGCGGACTCAACGCCGCGCAATGCACGATCGTCAGTTTTGATTTCGGCCGCCCACTCAAATTATGTATCGAATGCGCAATCAGCTCCTTACCCGTGCCACTTTCCCCCTCAATCAATACCGTCGCTTTGGTCGCCGCCACCTGCTGCACCGTCTCAAACACCGGATGCATCACTGGAGAACTACCAATGATGTTCTCCATCGAAAATTTCTTTTCGACCTGACGTTTTAAAGAGGCATTCTCACTCTCCACACTACGACTGCGAATCGCCCGTTTGATGACCAATTCCAACTCATCGATGTTCAACGGTTTACTGACATAATCATAAGCCCCTCGTTTCATCGCCTCCACCGCGATATCAACCGACCCATAGGCAGTCATCATGATGCACACAGGGGGTTTGGGTATTTTTAAAGCTTCAGCGATCAACTCCATACCATCCTCACCTCCCAAACGAAGGTCCGTCACCATCACCTCGACTGACTCACTACGCAGAATCTCCAGAGCCTCTGCCCGGTTGGCTGCCACATAAATATCAAACTCATCCTCAAACGAACGTCGCAACCCGTCGCGGGTGTTTTTCTCATCATCGACGATGAGCACAATGGTATCCTCAAGATCAGTCATCATTGCTTATTTCATCCTCCACGATTTGTTCGTCGATCCACTCCACTTCGATCACTTCACCACCATCAGCGTCACTCTCATCCGGACCTGACAACAAGCGCATACGCTTATCTATCCTCGGCAAATAAATAGTAACAGCGGCTCCCTTACCCTGTTCACTATCAAACTCCACCTCCCCACCATGCTCGCGCACGATACGCCGCACGATCATCAAGCCCAGACCCGATCCCGCTTCCTTAGTCGTAAAGTAAGGCTCGAACACCTTGCCCACCTGCTCCGCCGTCACCCCCTGACCGGTATCGGCAATGCGGACACTCACATTGTAATCATCCCGATCCACCTCAATCTTCAACTCCCCGTCCGAGCCAATGGCCTGACAAGCATTGCGGATCAAATTATACAAAACCTGCTTCATTTGATCCCGATCCAAAGGCAACTTCGGCACTTCTGGATTCAATTCCAACTTCACTTCAATGCCGCGGTCTTCTATTTCACCCGCCAAAAACTTCACCGCCTGACTCACCAGCTCATTCAGGTCCACCAACTCAGTTCGCAATTGGCTGGGACGCACCGCATTGAGAAATTTTTCCACAATCAGATCCAAGCGAGTGATTTCACTACGCGCAACATCGAGTAACGCATTCACCTCCTTGCGCAAATCCGGATCTTCCACCTTCTTCAATTTCCGCTGCACCAGTTGCAAGTGGATGTTCAGCGAATTCAAAGGATTGCCGATCTCATGCGCCACCCCCGCTGCCAACATCGTCAACGCATTCATCTTTTCAGATTCGATTTCCTCCTCCCTCATCTGCCGTGATTGGGTAGTATCACGTAGCAGCAAAACAAAACCCTCCAATTCCCCCTGTTTCTCATCCCGCAAAGGAGCGACATAAAAATTAATATACCGATTTTCCGGATAGAATACCTCGAGGTCACGATTAACCACCCGGCCTGACTTAGTCAACTGCTCCCAATCCAGGCCCCTCACTTTCGAAACAATCGGCTGGCCAATGGCATCCTTACGATCAAAGCCGAACAACTCACCCGCCGCCAGATTCAAATAGTGAATCAGTCCGTCTTCATCGGTAACGATCACCCCCTCGCGCAGCGCATCAAAAACCTTTTCCAAAAAACCCATTTCCTGGACGATTCGCAGCACATGCCCCTGCAACTCCTCGGGCCCCACCCGATCCACATGATCAATAAATTTGTCGATAAATCGCGATTTCATGTGTTATCTTTTCCCATGGCTAAAGATCAATACCTCCTCATCCTGACGACTTTCCCCGACATCGAAGCGGCGCGTCAAATTGGCACACTTCTAATCGAATTGCAAATTGCCGCCTGCGTCAATTTGTTACCCGCCTCCCAGTCCATCTATCGCTGGAAAGGCAAGATTGAAAACAAAACAGAAGTGCCAGTATTGATCAAAACCACCAACAACAACTACTCCGCCGTCGAAAGCCGCATCCGTGAAGTCCACCCCGACCAAGTCCCCGAAATCATCGCCATGCCCATCACCCACGGCTCCCCCGACTACCTCGCCTGGATCTCCGAATCCACCTTCGACTGAGCCGCAGCCCCTCACCCATCAACAGCACAACAACTTTTCCACTAGAGGCCTGACCCTTTGAAATATTGGGAATCTTTGCGTGATACGGCCCCGATAACGCCGTCAACCAGCCCACGCAGCCCATCAATCCATTTCTACACAACAAAAGTTTTGGCATGAGGTCTGACCTCATTCAATTATAAAATTTGATGAGCTCCTCTGCGTTTTTTTCAAATCTGAAGCTGCTGCTAGCAGAAAGCCCACTTCCTCACAGGCAATCAAGATGACTGCTTGAAAATGCCTCCATTCTCCCTTATGGAAGGCAATATTTATGACCGCAGATAACAGCAATCCGCTCTGGCAAGGGCTCAGTGCAAGCGCACAGAAAGCCTTGCAGACCCGTGACTACGCAAAAGCCGATCTCGCCACCCGTCTCGCTACCACCGGAGTAGAAGCGACTGAACTAGCTACCGATCAGGCCGGCCCCAAAGCCGGACTCGAAGACGCTTGGATTCCCGGCGTAGAAATCTTTCACCGTCCCGTCTACCAGCAGCGCCACCGAGGCTGGTTCGCCGAATTTTCCCGCGAAAACGAAGGCCGCCTTAATGACATCGGTCTGTGGCCGCAACAATGGGCCACCGCCACCATGTTCGCCAATACCTCCAAAGGCTTTCACATCCACCCACCTTCGATCCCAGAAGGGATCTCCCCCGCTGACTGGTTCCAGAAATTATATATCGAAGAACCACAGTCTTATCAAGAGCGACCCTATGACCGCGAGCAATGGGACGCGATGTTTTTTGTCCAAGGCACCATCGAATTTTTCCTCGTCGAAGAGCGCGTCGGTTTGCCGCGCCGTGTGATGCGCTTCATCATTGAAGGTGACAATCGTCCCGGAGGCAGCAACATCGGACTGGTCATCCCGTCCGGAGTCGCCCACGCCCTGCGCTGCGCCAGCTCCGAGAACGTCATCATGGTTTACGGCACCAGCACCTCCTTCGAACCCAACTTCGAAGGGCGTCTTGCCAGCGATGTGGAAGAATGCCTATTGCCCGAAGATTGGAAAGCATACATTGAAAAAGGCTAAAAATCCTCTGTCATTCCCCAGCATTTTGGTCTATTCGCCATTGCGTCTCTTTACTCCGGTATTAAAATCACCTTATTGTTATGGCTGAAAAACTCGCCCATCGGAAAATCTCTCACAAAGAGGTCGGCGGCATGTCCGCGGCAGAATACCGCGCCCACGCCAAGCTGGTTTATTTGCGTTTGCTCAGTTACGTCAAACCTCACAAAATGCGCTTCGCTATGGGAGTGTTTTTCGGGGTCGTATCGGGATTATTTTATTCGATACTCTTCCTAGTGATCCGAGTGGTATTTGATCTGGTATTAAATCCAAACTCCGACAAAGTCATTCGACCTTTTGATGGATTTAAGTTCAAATTCGGGCAAAATTTCGAATTCACCCCGCCGGCTTTCATCACCGAACACGACTTGATATTCACTGCATTTGTATGCGGCCTGGTTCCCTTGCTAATGCTGATCAAAGGCCTGCTCACCTACCTGCACATGTATTATATGTTATGGATAGGGAATAAAGTGCTATTCCAGCTGCGCGATGAATCTTTCAGCAATCTGGTCAACCAATCGCTCAAATTTTACAGCCATGCCCGTCAAGGGGAGCTGATGCAAACCGTCTTTAACCAGACCCGCATGGCATCCTCCGCAGGAACCGATCTCGCTTCAGCGATGATCAAACACCCGGTTTCTGTCATCACCATCCTGGCGATGCTGCTGCTGAAAAATCCTGTTTACACCTTCGGCGCGGTGGTGGTTTTCCCGCTCTGTTTGCTGCCTGTCATCTATATCAGCAGAAAGGTCCGCAAAGCAGGAGGAAAAGAGGAAGAAGAGGCCGGCATGCTGATGGTCACCATGCAGGAAGCTTTTTCAGGCATCAAAGTAGTCAAAGCCCACGCCCGTGAAGACTTTGAGAGCAACCGCTTCAATAAGGCCAGCCAGAGAATGCTGGACTTCATCATGCGCTGGCGCAAAGCGATCGAAATCGTCGGACCTCTGGTGGAAACCGTCGCTTCAGTAGGCATCGCCATCGGTTTGGTTTACGCCAAAATGACCGGCATGCCGACCAAGGATTTTCTGGTCTTGAACTTCATGCTGATGGCAATGTACCCGCATGCCAAAGCCCTTTCCAGAATTCAGGTCTCACTGCAAAAGTGTATCGTAGCTACCTCGAAGGTATTTGAAATCATCGACATGAAACCCGATGTGGCCGATGAACCAGACGCCATCAAGCTGAAAAAACCCGAAGGGCCCCTGATATTCAACGACGTTTCATTCGCTTATGTCCCCGGCACTCCCGCCGTGGAAAATGTCTCGCTCACCTTTGAACCTGGGAAATTTTATGCCCTGGTCGGCAAAAGTGGATCCGGCAAATCAACCATGTTGTCGCTGATGATGCGTTTTTACGATCCCACGTCCGGATCCATTTCACTCGGCGACACCGATATCCGTAAATACACCCAGAGCTCCCTACGCGACCAAATGGGACTGGTTCTACAAGAGACCTTCCTGTTCCACGATTCGATCTACAACAACATCCTCTACGGCCGCCTCGACGCGACCAAGGAAGAAGTCGTCGCCGCGGCAAAATTGGCCCACGCCCATGAGTTCATCATGGAAAAAGAAAAAGGCTACGATACCGTCTGCGGCGACAAAGGTGCCCAGCTCTCCGGTGGCCAGCAACAACGCCTCTCCATCGCCCGCTCGGTGCTGCGCAACGCTCCCATCCTGTTGCTCGACGAAGCGACTTCCTCTCTCGACTCGGAGTCAGAGAAAAAGGTCCAGGACGCCCTCGAAAAACTTGAAGCAGGCAAAACCGTCATCGCCATCGCCCATCGCCTTTCCACCATCCTCAATGCCGACCAGATCATCGTCATGGATCAAGGACGCATCGAAGCCGTCGGCCCTCACAAAGAATTGTTGCAGAAATCGGCCGTTTACAAACACCTCTACAATCTACAATTTCACAATCATCAGGAAAAAACTACCCCTTCCTAGTCACATTGTGATATAGTGCCGACCCGCACATTCAGACCAACATGACCACCCTCACCAGTCCCGACATTTCATCCTCGCGCCACACCGATCTTTTAGAGGGAACAGGTATCTCCCTGTCCTCTCGTTGGTCCTCCGGTGGTTATGAAAAAGAAGTCGTCGATGCCGTTTGGGAGCTGGCAGAAAAGATCGAAGGCAATGATTGCGCCCTGTGGCGCAAAGACGAATGCGGCGCCTGGATCAACAAACTCGAATACGGCAAACGCCATTCTTCTTTTGGCTGGGAGATCTGTGACCTCAGTCTCGGACGCCGCCCCGGCACCCTCAGTGCCCTGCGCCCGATGCAGTGGGAAAATTACGTCGACCACATCGCAGCGATCACCCAAAGCCGGGTCACAGCGGACGGCCTGCGCAATGTCAGGAAATTAATCTGATCCCAAATCCCTCAAGGCAATCCTCCGACGCCCCAGCTACTCAAACCCCATTCACTCACGTGCCAGGAATCCAAAATGCAGAACTTTTTCCGCGTCGCCCTGTCCGCTTTCCTGAGACTTTTCTATAAAATCGATTCCACTCATATGGATCGACTGCCCAAAAGCGGCGGTGTGCTGATGATCTCCAATCATGTCAGTTACATCGACTGGTTGGTGCTCAGCCTGGCCTGCCCCCGCCCCATTCGCTTCATCCTCAACGAACGTTTTGTCAATATGCCCATCGCCGGCTGGTTCACCCGGTTGTTTTCCAGCTTGCCTGTCGATCCGCGCCGCACCCGTGCCGTGATCCGCAAAACCTGTGAAGCGATCAACAACGGTGACATCGTCTGCATTTTTCCCGAAGGCCAACTCTCCCGCAGCGGAGTGATGAACGAATTAATCAAAGGATTCACCCTGATCGCCTCACAAGCCAAAGCTCCGATCCAACCCGTGTATATCGACTCCATGTGGGGCTCTATTTTTTCCTTCGAACGCAACCGCTTCTTCAAAAAATGCCCACTACACCTGCGCTATCCCGTCACCATTAATATAGGCGAACTCATCCCTTACGAAAACGCCAGCCCGGAAGGCGCCCGTGAAGCCCTGGTCGCCCTGTCAGCAGAATCGCTGGGCAACCGCCCCGAAATGAAACAACCGCTCGACCGCGCATTGGTCAGCGCCTTGAAAAAACGTCCCGGTGCTGCCTGCCTGATCGAGCAAGGCAAAAAAAAACACGTGCTCAAACGGGAACAAATCTTGGGACTCTCCGTCGCCCTGTCTCGTTATTGGAAAACCAGCCTGACCGATACGTCCGACAAAATCGCCGTTTTCCTGCCTCCCGGAGCCGCCCCGATCTACATCAATCTCGGACTCATGATCGCCGGCAAAACACCCGTCAATCTGCCCTTCCAGCATCAACCCGATCTGGATCAACTGGCCGCCAAACTCGATCATCACGGCATCACCACCCTGGTCACCTCGCGCGCCTTTTTCCCTCAACTCGAAGCCTTGTTGCAATCGAAAAAACCCGCCTACCACTTGCTCGACATGCGCAGCGAGATCGACGCCGCCAGCGGAGTCCGCGTGATGATGGAACGCCTGCTCGCCCGCTTCGAACCCTTGTGGTCCACCCTCAGACGACTGGAACTGGAAAGCGGATCCGACAACCCGCAACAAGCAGCCTTTGCTTTTGTACCCCGGATTCCTACGTCCTCAGACCCAGACACGGCTAAAGCCGCTTATGGCGAAACCCTATTTTTATCCACCAGCAACATCCTCGCTCAAGTCCATCAACTCCACTCCGTCAACTTCCTGACCACTGGCGAGACCGTATTCAGCGAATCGCCGCTCAATACCATCGAAGGCGTCATATTCTCACTGTTTCTACCGGTATTTTCACACAATACCGCCGCCATGCGCTCCTTCGGCCGCCAGACTCAGGGTGACTCCATCGAAAGCATCCTACGCGAAAGCTCGGCCTCAAGCATTCTCTTAACTGCCAAGCTACGCCAACAGATCCTCGCCGAAGAAAGCTGGCACCCGCAACTGAAAGAACAAATACGCCAGTTCCTCAGCTTCCAACTCCCCCCAGATACCAGCAACCTCACCCTCGCCGATCACACCGGCACCCCCGTATTGCAAGCCTACGCCCCCACTGATCTCGGACGCATCCTCGCAGTCAGCATGGTCAATCCGTCGCGCGGTTCCGCCGCCAGCTTGGAACAACACGGCAACCTTCCCAATTCCGTAGGCAGACTCTTACCCGGCATCGCCGCGTCCCATACCGAAACTTGGGATCTTCAAAGCCCCATCCTCTCCGACCAGAAAAAATGTTACCCCTTGCCCACCGGCAGCCACATCGATAAAGAAGGTTTTGTTTTCCTCAAAGCGGAAGATGCGTGAGAAAAATGGGGAAATGGGGTCAAAAATGGGGTCAGGCAACAATTCTTGACAAATGCCACCGCCTTCCTCTTCGCCTCATTTTTTCACCCTACCGACCTCCATATAAAACCCGGTGAATCCATACCTCTTTAACAAAACACCCAGCCAATTAGGATTCATTTTTCAGTTACCTCAATAATCCCTCGCTAACAAATAGTCAGCAATCTCTCTCAGCCGCTGACCACGCTTGCCAAAAAGCTTCAAGGCCTGCATTGCTTTTGCGGTCAGCCTTTGGGCTTCCAGCTTGGATTTTTCCAACCCCATCAGAGACGGATAAGTCGCCTTATCGGCCGCCTCATCCTTGCCCGCGCTCTTGCCCAATTTCTCCGACGTTTGGGTGACATCCAAAATATCGTCAATCACCTGGAAAGCCAAACCCAATGACTGACCAAAAACCGTTAACGCTTCCAATTTTTTAGGTGTGGCATTGGCGCTCATTCCTCCATAACGAATTGAAGTCGTCAGCAAAGATGCGGTTTTGCCCATGTGAATACGTTTCAACTGAGCCAATGTCAAACTCGCCCCTTTGCCTTCACCTTCCAAATCCAAAACCTGGCCAGCGATCAATTTACGACTACCCGAAGTCTCCGCCAACTCCCGCACCATTACCGCAGTGCCATAACGCGGCTGCGGCGCGGCATTTGCCACCATTTCAAAAGCAATCGTCAACAAAGCATCTCCCGCCAACACCGCGATCCCTTCCCCGTATTTTTTATGGCTGGTGGGATTACCGCGACGAAAATCATCATCATCCATGCAGGGCAAATCATCGTGGATCAACGAGTAAGTGTGCAGACATTCCACCGCTGCGGCCAGTGGCAGTGCGTCCTCATCACCCCCGCCACAAGCTTCAGCCGCGGCCAGGCAAAGGATCGGTCGCAGGCGTTTGCCGCCGGCAAAAATGCTGTAGCGCATCGCCTGATGAATCGTCGCCGGACTGGCATTGGCCGCTGGCAATCGTTGCCGCAACTCACGATCGACCCATTTTTGTTTCTCTGAAAGATAAGCCTTGAGAGTTTTCATCGTCACTACTTTTTAAATCGATTACAGCAACTCTGCGATCTGCACCGCATTGAGAGCCGCACCCTTCCGCACCTGGTCGCCCACCACCCAGAAGGTCAGGCCGTTCTCAAACACCAAATCCTCGCGAATGCGTCCCACCAGGCAATCATCTCCATTGGTTGAATCCAACGGAGTAGGATAAAGCGCCGCCAAACGATCGTCCACCAATTGCACCCCCGGAGCCGCCTCAATCGCCTCCCGCGCCGCTTCCACCGAACAAGCATCATTAAATTCCGCCGTGATCGCCACCGCATGCGAACGATAAACCGGAACCCGCACACAAGTCACCGAAGCCGTCAGACTATCGCTGTGCAAAATCTTGCGCCCCTCATGATGCATCTTCATCTCCTCTTTGGTGTAACCGTTTTCTTGAAAAACATCCACATGCGGGATGACGTTAAAAGCAATCTGATGCGGATAGACATTTTTCTCAATCGGAGAGCCCTCGACCAAGGCTGCCACTTGCTGCTCCAGCTCCTGCATGCCCTGCGCTCCGCTGCCGGATACCGCCTGATAACTGGAAGCAATAATATTTTTCACCCCGCCAAAAGCCTGGTGCAAAGGATTCAAACCCACCAACGAAATGATCGTGGTGCAATTTGGATTAGCAATGATGCCTTCATGTTTCGCCGCATCTTCAGGGTTCACTTCCGGAACCACCAGCGGCACGCCTTCGTCCATCCTGAAAGCCGATGAGTTATCGATCACCACCGCGCCTGCGGCCACCGCATGCGGCCCAAATTTCTGGGAAATGCCTGAGCCCGCACTGAACAAAGCCACATCCACTCCTTCGAATGAATCCGGCGTCAACTCCTGCACTTCGAGTTCGCCATCCTTGAACGGCAAAAACTTGCCCGCCGAACGCACCGACGCCAACAAAGTGATCTCCGAGGCTGGAAAATTCCGCTGCTCGAGACATCTCAACATCTCAGTTCCAACCGCTCCTGTGGCTCCCGCCACCGCTATGTGTAATTTTTTGCTCATTGATAGGCTCCCTCCAAAAAAGGTGCCACTCTAGCCCCGAACCCGCATTTTGCAAACCCATGTGTGTGTAAGCATTAAACCAGTTCTGCTGCCCTGCCTAAGCTGCCAACGCTTGGCTTATACATCGTCATCCTGCTCAATTACAGAATCCCGTCCGCACTATCTGCGTAACTATTGGCTCGCTCCCCTTCCTCACTTCGCCGCCCGAACCTTAAAATCATCATAAGAAACGCCCTTGCCCGGCGTAGCCATACCCAGCGATGACTTGGTCTCGTGGGCAATGCCCTCTGATTTCAGCTCAACGACTTTTTTACCGTCAATTGACACCGTCATCACATCCCCCTTGGTTTGGATCAACAGATCATGCCACTTGTCCTCTTCCAGCTCCACCGAAGCCTTGGCCGATTTTGATTCCAACAGCTTTTTGGTTTCTTCATCCAAC
>JAJRVS010000195.1 GCA_024277195.1 Verrucomicrobiota bacterium
GCTTTGTTCTGGCTCGATCAATACCACATCGATGGTCTGCGGGTCGATGCGGTGGCGTCGATGTTGTATCTCGATTATTCACGTGAAGAGGGGCAGTGGTTGCCGAATGAACATGGTGGCCGGGAGAACTTGGAAGCCATTGAATTTTTGAAAGAATTGAATGGAGCGTGTTACGAAGGATTTCCGGGCATCATGACGATTGCCGAGGAGTCGACTGCTTTTCCCGGGGTTTCACGTCCGGTGGACCAGGGAGGACTGGGTTTTGGTTTCAAATGGAACATGGGCTGGATGCACGACTATCTGCAGTACATGGAGCGCGAGCCGGTGCATCGCAAACACCATCATGGTGAGGCTACTTTTTCGATGATCTATGCTTATGATGAGAATTTTTTCCTGGTTCTCAGTCATGATGAAGTGGTGCATGGGAAAAAATCCCTGCTGGAGAAAATGCCGGGTGATCGCTGGCAACAGTTTGCCAATCTGCGTTTGTTTTATGCGTGGATGTATGCGCATCCGGGTAAAAAGTTGTTATTCCAGGGGGCAGAGATCGCTCCACCGACAGAGTGGAATTACAACCAGAGCCTGGACTGGCATTTGCTGGAACACAGCGAACACGCCGGGGTGAGAAATCTGGTGGCGGATTTGAACCGGCTTTATAAAGATGAGCGGCCTTTGCATGAAAAAGATCATGATTCGAGCGGCTTTGAATGGATCGATCACGAAGATAGCGAGAACAGTGGTTTCAGTTTTGTTCGTCGCAGTAGTGAAGGAGCTGAGGTGGTGGTGGTGGTGAACGCTACTCCGGTGCCGCGACCGGATTTTCGTGTGGGGGTGCCGGGAGAAGGCGGGTATTACGAGGAGATTCTCAATACGGATGCAGAACGTTACGGTGGCAGTAACCTGGGTAATGGCGGCGGGGTGAGCAGTGAAGCCATTGCCTGTCATGGAAAAAATCACTCACTGCTAATTGAATTGCCCCCTTTGGCGGTGGTTTATTTTAGAAAAAAATAGTATTTTTTTTGCTATTTTCTTGCCTTGCCCAGTCGTTTTTGACAAAGTAAACACGAAGTCGTTACATTGAACTGCTTGAGTGAGTAGGGAAGGTGACGTTTTCAACCTGCAGTCATAGGCCGAGAGGCCACATAATAAACATAATACTGCGTTAATAAAACAAACTAAAACTAAGAAAACAATGAAAGTAAAAAGAAAGAATCAGGGCTTTACCTTGATCGAACTATTGGTGGTGATCACCATTATTGCGCTCCTGGCGAGTATGGCTATGCCTGCTTTTAAAGGAATTCAAGTCAGTGCCAAGATCACCAAGGATGTGAATAATGTCAGGCAGATTCTTCTGGCTTGTCGAACATTTGCTTCGGATTGGAATGGACTTTTCCCTTCCTTTGACCCGAATGCTACTGGTGGTGGAGGGAATACCTCCAATTTCTCGACTTCAACCGAGGCGTTTAATGTGCTGATTCCAGATTATATTGATACAGAAATCATTTTCTGGACACCTTCTCAGAATCCGGCCAAATTGCGGCAGCCAAAGGAGGATGGAATTCTTAATCAGATAGAAAACTCCTTCGTTTATGTGGTGGGTCAGACAGACACCAGTTTCAGTCGTTCGCCCTTAGTGGCTGATGAAATGACTGGGCCAGGTACTTACGGGGAATTCCATCCATGGCTACAAGCGAAGACCGCAGTAGTGGGTTATGTGGGAGGACACGTCAACAGGGAAAAACTGACAAAGGGAGAACCTGGGGCCACGGTTAGAAATTCTGATAATTCGATACAGGATATCTTTCAGAAGCGTACGACTAGCGATAGCGGCGGCGGCGGCGGCGGTAGTGGTGGTTTGCTTGCGGTTCCTCCAGGCAATATATTGCTTCCATAAACAAGCGTATCCACAAAGGATAAACTCAAAAAAACTCCGGCAAGGTTCGACCTTGTCGGAGTTTTTTATTGAGAGCTGACGGTGGATATGATTTTTCCGTGGGCGATCCGGGTTTCGATGGTATCGCCGGTTTGGCTCTGCTCTGGACGAGTGATGATTTCGCCTTCTGGTGTCGTGGTCATGGAAAAACCACGGGCAAAAGTGCTTTGCGGGCTGAGTTGGCGGATGGCGGATTGCAGTTGGGCCAGGGAGGCTTGGGCGTTTTCTAAGTGGTGGGCAGTGGAGCTATTCAGACGCTGCTTGAGCGAGCTCAGATGTTCGTTTTCCCTAGTTAGCTTTTGTCCCAATTGTCGAACTTGTAGCCCTTGGCTACTTTGGTGTAGCCGGTTCTGGCATTCTTTCAGCTGGCGTTGGGCTGCATGGCTTAAGCGCTCATTAAGGTGATCCAGATGTTGGGCGTGGCCCAGTAAGACCCGCGCGGGCTCGCGGGCTTCCAGAGTTTGGCGAGTCAGGCGCAGTAAGGCGCGACTTTGATCCAATTGGGAGAGCACACGGGTTTCAATGGATTTGAAGAGACTCTGGGAGTGGCGTTTCAACTCGCTTGAATCAGGGACGATCAGTTCGGCGGCGGCACTCGGGGTGGGTGCGCGCAAATCGGCGACAAAGTCCGCGATGGTGAAGTCGATTTCATGACCGATTGCGGAAACCACTGGAATGGGACAGTCGGTGATGGCTCGCGCGACACACTCTTCGTTGAAATTCCACAAGTCTTCTATGCTGCCACCGCCACGGGTGATCACGATGGTATCGATGGGTGGCAGACCAATGTTTTCAGGATGGGAGAGTTCGTTGATGGCTTGAGCGATACCATGCTCGGCGCCTTTGCCTTGCACGGCTACAGGACGAATCAATACTCTCACCCATGGAGCCCGGCGCTGGAGGATGTTGAGCATATCTTGAATAGCGGCTCCGGTGGGGGAGGTGACGATGGCGATGGTTTGGGGGAAAGTGGGGATGTCTTTTTTTAGCTCCTGGTCGAACAGTCCCTCGTCTTTGAGCTTTTGTTTCAAAGCTTCAAAACGGGCTTGCAGTTCTCCGGCGCCTTTGGGCTGCAGCAGCTTGACCATTAATTGGTATTGTCCGCGGGCTTCGTAAACCGTGATGTCTCCATAAGCCCGCACTTGATCACCATTGTCCAGCGCTGCCCGGTGATCACGGGCGTGGCCACGAAAAAATACGCAGGAAATTTGTGCGCTTTGATCCTTGAGGTTGAAGTAGCGGTGGCCGGAAGAATGGTGGCGGTAGTTACTGATTTCCCCTTCGATCCAGACACCGGTTAGTTGACCCTCGAGAAGATCGCGGATTTCGCGAGTGATCTGGGTAACGCTGTAGCTGGTGTCGTTGAGTGAATGTTGATGCACGGAGTGGCTAGGTGATGAAATTCATTTAACCACGGATTTCACGGATGGCACGGATAAGAATTAGAATTTCAGTAGAATTTTTCCTTGGCGGCGGTCGCCTTGGGCGGCGAGCAGGGCGGCTTGCACTTCGTCGATAGGGAAAACTTCTGCGACCGGCATGTGGAGTTGATGGTTTTTCATCAGCTCGGCCAATTCATTGAGCATGGTGGAGACTTCTTCGATCGAGGCTGACTGCAACCAGCGGGTGACCCAGAATCCGGTGAGGGTGATGCGTTTGAAAATGAGGAATTTGTTAGGTACTTTCAAGCTGCGACGGCTCATGGCTCCGTAGGTCACATGGACGCCTTCATTGGCGAGCAAATCCATCAAACGTAAGGCACTGTCACCGCCGACGGCGTTGAGGGCCAGGCGAGGAGGCTTGCCATCGAAGGCTTCGCGAGCTTGGGCGAGGGAGTCGGCGTGATCAAGCAGGACAAGGTCGGCTCCAAGTTCCTGGAGTTCGGCCATGGCTTCTTCACGGCGGACAAAAGCGAGCGTTTTTAATCCACGCTGTTGCGCCAGTTGGATCAAGGCATAACCAACCGCTGAGTTGGCAGCATTAAAGACGATCCAATCGCCCGGTGAGAGGGGGGTAAAGAATTCAAGCAGCCCCCAGGCAGTGGCGGGGTTGAGCGCCAACATGGAGGCTTGTTCGAGATCGATGCCTGATGGCAGAGGATGGATTTCCCGAGGATGCACCAGGAGGTGTTCGCTCCATGTGCCTGCGGTTGGCCGTTGTGGCAAAATGACGGGAGTGCCGACAGTGAACTGGGTTTGTAACTCTTCGCCTACGGCATCGATGGTGGCACAGGCTTCGCCACCGGGGCAGGCGGGCAGCTCGGGCAGTATACCGTAGATGCCCTCGATGAGATTCAGATCGGAGGGGTGGATGGGAGAGAAATGGATGCGTAGTCGCAACTGGTCGGGACCGGGTTCCGGAGTCGGGATATTGTGTATTCCGACATTCTCATCGGGTTTGCCAAAATTTTTAAACAGAGCGGTTTTCATGGTGAGGCACACTACACGAGGAAATTTTTTATAACCACCGATTTCACTGATGGGCACTGATGGGAAGGAAGAATAAAACAAGCAAAACAATGTGAATCAGTATTCGATGATTTGCAGTTTGTTAATGAGTAGTAGGAGGGATTTAAGCAGTTTCTTTTAATCACTTAAATAGCTAAAAAAGCTGGTTTTTTTTAGTAAGAGTAATACTTTTAGTAATCCTACCAAATTATTTAATGCTTATCACATCTAAAGGTCAAATTACCATTCCAAAAAAATACCGGGAAGATTTGGGTTTATTGCCGCACACGGAAGTAGAATTTGTAAAAGTGAATGATGATTTGGTATTGAGAAAAGCAGAAAAATCTGTGCGTGGGAACAAAATGATCGAAGCGATGAGAGGGCGGGCTACGATCTCTATGAGCACGGATGAAATCATGAATTTAACTCGTGGTGAGTGATGGCGGTTTTGGTAGACAGTAATGTCATTCTAGACGTATTCACTCAGGATGAAAAGTGGTTCAACTGGTCCTCTGAAATTTTGGCGGAATATGCTGAGGGTGAATTACTCTACATCAATCCGATTATTTACGCGGAAGTTTCAGTAGGATTTGAGCGTATTGAAGATTTGGAAGCGGCTTTGCCACTTGATTACATCAAGCGGGCAGCATTGCCGTATGAAGCATCTTTTTTAGCCGGCAAGTGTTTTGCAAGATACCGCAGAGCTGGAGGAAATAAACGCTCCCCTTTACCCGATTTTCACATTGGTGCTCACGCAGCTGTAAAAGGGTGGAAACTTCTTACCCGTGATAAAGGGCGCTACCGAACCTATTTTCCGGCTCTCGAAATTATCGCACCTTAGTGGTGTTCTACAAAAAAGAGTGGCGGTCCACGGCTTTTTGGAATCGGGGGGAGGCCTTGGCAAACAGTGTATCCAGTCGATTTAGGGATTTTTCCGCCAGCGGGCTGGTTTGTTTGCCAAGTCCACATTGGAGATAAACGGCGTTGCGCTGCAATTCTTCAAGATCGGATTGACAGGCTTTTTGCCAAATTTCTTCGCTGACCCTGTTTTTTTCAACAGCGAGCTCAAAATCGATCAGGAAAACGCCGATGGGAGAAGAGGGCACGATGACGTTATGGAAAAAAAGGTCGCCATGGGCCAGTCCGGCGGCATGCAGTTTTGAGATTTGTTGGTCGAGGGTTTCGAGCAGATGCCACAATCCCATCAGCGAGGTGGTATTTTGCTCTTCGGCGAGGGAGATGTTGTGTTCCAGGGGCTCTACACCAAATGGACAGAGCTTATTTAGGGGTATTCCGGGAATCAGGCAGGAGCGGAAGACTTTTTGGGTGGCTCCGATGGGGGCGGGCACGTCGAGGATTTGTGAAATCTGCAAATGATGATCAAATTCCTGCTGCGGGGGTTTGTGAAATGCCCCTGGATAGTAGGTTTTGCGGAAGTGCACCGGGTATTTTTCCGCTAAGGGGAATTCAGCCTTGGTATCCCGCCCGGCATAGACCAAATCGCCTTGGATCAAGGGTTGGTCGTTGAGCATTTTGCGGGAAATGGTTCGGATCACCTGATCCCGATCCGGTGGATTGTCACGCAGAGCCTCCCAAGCGGGAGCCAACTCAATTTGATGATATGGTGATAATTCAATCATTCCTATTTTCCACTTGGCACAATCCGTGCTTTATAGAAGATGTCGACAGCAAAACATTCTATCGTTTTTAGCGCGACATCTTTTAAATAGCAAGAAACAGAACCAATGAAAACTACAGCCCGCTCGGAAGCCGTGTCAAATATCGCTAATCGATGTGCGACAGAAAATACCGTCAATTTCTCAGACGAATCTCCAGAAACTATTTTTGGAGCTAATACATTCAGCCTCACGACGATGGAAAAGGTGCTCAGTCCTGAGACTTTTAGCTCGATCAAAAAAACGATCAGTGAAGGAGTCAAACTGGATGAATCGATTGCCGATGAAGTCGCGGAAGCGATGAAAAACTGGGCGATGGCCAAAGGCGCGACTCACTTCACTCACGTGTTTTATCCGCTGACCGGATTCACTGCAGAAAAACACGACAGTTTTTATGACCCGTCTCCCGACGGCACGGCGGCTATCTCCAACTTCAAAGGCAAGACTTTGATCCAGGGCGAGCCGGACGCTTCTTCTTTCCCTAATGGGGGCATTCGCGCGACTCACACAGCTCGTGGATACACGGCTTGGGATGTGACCAGCCCGGCTTACATCGTCGAGAACCCTAATGGCACCACTTTGAATATCCCAACTTCGTTTGTCTCATGGACGGGTGAGGCTTTGGATAAAAAGACTCCCGTATTGAAATCGATGCAGGCTTTGGACAAGCAGGCTCGCCGAATCCTTGAATTGTTCGGACACGACAAGATTGCCAACATCACGGCCAGTGCTGGTCCTGAGCAAGAGTATTTCTTGATCGACAAAGGGCTCGCTTATGGTCGTCCTGATTTATTGGCTGCCGGACGCACGGTTTTTGGTGCGGCCCCTCCAAAAGGGCAGGAGTTTGACGATCACTACTTTGGTGTGATCCCCGATCGTATCATGGCTTGCATGTATGATGTGGATCGTGAGCTTTTCAAGTTGGGCATCCCTTCAAAAACACGTCACAACGAAGTGGCTCCCGGGCAGTATGAAATCGCTCCGGTTTTCGAATCGGCCAACGTGGGATCCGATCACCAGCAGTTGATCATGACGACGCTTAAGAAAGTGGCAGACAAACACGGTCTGATGTGTCTGATGCACGAGAAACCTTTTGCTGGTCTTAATGGATCGGGTAAACATGTCAATTGGTCGATGGGCAACTCGACGCAGAAAAACTTGATGGATCCCGGCGATACACCACACGAAAATGCTCAGTTCCTGGTTTTTGCGGGTGCGGTGATTCGTGCGGTCAGCATTTACGCTCCGCTGTTGCGTGCGGTGGTGGCTTCTGCGGGTAATGATCATCGTTTGGGAGCGAATGAAGCACCGCCGGCGATCATTTCTATTTTCCTCGGAGAGCAGCTCTCGGATGTGTTTGATCAAATCAAAGGTGGCGGAGCTACCAACTCAAAACAAAGAGGCGTGCTCAACATCGGAGTGGATACTTTGCCGGATCTTCCTAAGGATGCAGGTGACCGTAACCGGACTTCGCCTTTTGCTTTCACAGGTAACCGTTTTGAGTTCCGTGCGGTGGGATCGAACCAATCGATCTCAGGTCCATTAGTTGCGATGAATACGATCGTGGCGGAGTCGCTCGACTTCATCGCCAGCCAACTCGAAGGAGCTGATGACTTGAATGCAGCGATTCAGAAAGTGTTGCAGGAGATCATGGTGAAACATGGTGACATCATTTTCAACGGTGACGGTTATTCGACTGAGTGGCATGAAGAAGCGGCCAAACGCGGTTTGCCAAACCTGAAAACGACTGCTGACTCTCTGCCGGTTTTGACCAGCAAGGAAGTGGTGGAATTGTTCGAAAAATACGATGTGTTGAGCCAACAGGAGTTGCACAGTCGCCAGGAAGTTTATTCCGAGCAATATTGCGCGCATGTGAACGTGGAAGCTAATCTGGTGACAGAGATGGCTAAAACCATGATCTACCCAGCAGCGACTCGTTATCTCAATGAGTTGGTCAGCACGGCTGCCCGAATGAAACAAATTGGCATGGCTGCTGATCTCACCACTGCGTCAGCTTTGGCGGGATTGGTCTCTGATTTGGAAGATACGATTGTGGTTTTGGAAAAAGCTCACGCAGCAGCAGGAGAAGATCCACAAGATTGGGTAAAAAATGTCCTGCCTGCAATGCTCAAGGTTCGTTCGGTGGTCGATAAATTGGAGACCGTCGTCGCTGATGACCTTTGGCCTTTGCCAACCTATCAGGAACTTTTGTTTCTCCGTTAGGCATGGAAATTTTTGCCCGGAAGAGCAAAAAAGAAAACTCCGGATCGAGAGATCCGGAGTTTTTTTATGTCTATCTGTGGGTCGCGCAAGTGAAGAATTGGGCTTATACTGATATCAGATTATGTTTGCGCGATTGCTCATTTTGTTTATTACCGTTCCTGTTCTTGAGTTGGTTCTTTTTATGACTCTTGGTAAGAGTATTGGTATTTTCCCTACTTTTGGAATTATTTTGCTGACAGGTTTTTTGGGAGCTTGGTTGACCCGATTGCAAGGCATGCGCGCATTGCTTAGTTACCAGCAGGCGTTGAATGAAGGGCGTTTGCCGCATGAGGAGATCATGGATGGTTTAATCATCCTGGTGGCTGGTGCGGTTTTGCTGACACCAGGATTTCTCACCGATGCTGTGGGTTTCTCTTTATTGATACCTAGTGTTCGGGCGGTAGTAAAAAAATACTTGGGAAAATATCTAAAAGGAAAAATCCAAGTGGTGGGTGGTGACATGAATATGGATATGAATATGAACATGGGCGGCGAACAAGGGGAGAGGGATCGGGTTTTTCCAGAAGCCGGGCGTAATCGCTCACAAGAAGATGTGATCATCGAAGCCGAGGTGGTGGAGGAGAAGGATGTTGAATAATGGATATTGAACAAGGAGGGGAGAGGGGGGCGCAGGTAACAAAAATGAGAAGGATGTCTTGATTGTTAAGATAGTGAGTGTTGTTGTGGTTTGAAATTTTCATGAAAAACCCTTGTTTAATTTTTGGTTTTCAAGTTCATTGTTCAACATGTTTGATAATCCACTCACTCCCGATCATATTTTGCAAACCGGCACTGCCTTCTGGGCATCCAAAGCACTGTTGAGCGCGGTTGAAATTGAACTGTTCACTGAATTAGCAAAACAAGCAGAAGATTTGCAAGCTTTGCAAAACCGCCTTGGATTGCATGAGCGAGGTGCTCAGGATTTCCTTGATACCTTGGTGGCCCTCGGTTTTCTTAATCGAGAAAAAGGCATTTATTCCAATGCTCCTGAAACGGATTTGTTTTTGGATAAAAACAAAGAGTCTTACATGGGAGGTATTCTGGAAATGGCCAATAACCGGCTTTACCCGACTTGGGCCCACCTCACGACCGCCTTGAAAACCGGGCAACCACAGAGTGAGGAGAAGGATGGCGACGATTTATTCCTCGAATTATATGCGGACCCGGCGAAGTTGAAGGAGTTCCTTGGAGCGATGACCGGGGTGAGTCGTGGAGCTAATATGACGATGGCGCAACAGTTGCCTTGGTCGGATTATTCCACTTTTGCTGATGTCGGCACCGCACAAGGGGATTTGGCTGTGCAGATAGCAAAAGCGCAGCCCCACTTAAAGGGTATGGGTTTTGATCTGCCGCAGGTGGAACCTGTTTTTGAAGATTATGTGGAAGCTAACAGGCTAAGCAAGAATTTGTCTTTTGTTGGAGGAGATTTTTTCACCGATGACTTGCCCAGGGCGGATGTGATTTTGATGGGGCATATCCTCCATGATTGGGATCTGGAGCAGAAAAATGTCTTGATTGCCAAGGCCTGGCAAGCTTTGCCTGAAGGAGGAATGTTTGTTGTTTATGATTCCTTGATCGATGATGAGCGGCGGGAAAATACCTTTGGTTTACTGATGAGTCTTAATATGCTGGTTGAAACTCTGGGTGGATTTGATTACACCGGAGCTGATTGTATAGGCTGGATGAAAGCTGCCGGGTTTAAGGAAGCCAGAGTCGAGCATTTGCTTGGTCCCGACTTCATGGTGGTGGCGGTGAAGTGAGCTTTGGTGCCAGAATTCTTAAGGTAGCTCTTTCAAGCGAATACGGCGGTATTCCATTTGTCCGCGATCACCCTCAAACCCGATTGGGCCGGTGGCGGGAACTTTGAGCGCGGCTTCGATCACTTCACCATTACAGGTGCAGTGGGCCAGGCCGTCTTTGACGGTGATCACCATTTCATTCCAATCCTGGGCTTTGTAATTTTTCAGATCCTTGTAAGGACCGGCGAGGGGGAAGTCGCGGCATTGCAACTGGGGTTTGCGGATAAAAATACCGCTGTCGGCATTGGGTGTGGCGCGGAATTCGAGTTTGAGGATGAAATTATTGGGGAATTCCCGAGTTGTCCACAACTGCTGGATGCGGCGCCCTTCGGCTGGGGTTGTGACGATCAGGCGGCCGTTTTTGGCCACGTAACGTCCATCATTGCTGGAAGTTTTTCCATCGAAGGCAATGTCGACTTTAATCAGGGGTCTGACTGGACGCTTGGGGTTGGTTTTTTTAGGTTTGGCAACTTTTGCTGTTGCGTGAAATCCCCAACCGGTCAGATCCTTGCCGTTGAATAGTGCAGTGAATCCGGGTTCCGGGGTGAAGTCATCGGCTTGTGTTTCGAGAAAGTCATGGGTGGCGAGGATGGGGCGCAGGGCGGCAGCCCATTTGTGGTAGCCTATTTGATTGGGATGTAGCAGATCGGGAAATTCTTCTTTTTTGGCATTGCCGTTTTCATCCGCAAATAGAGCCCAGGTATCGAGGCGCGTGATTTGTGGATCGCCCTTGATGGCGGCTGCATAGAGTTGGTTGATTTTTTTGATTTGATCAGCGGGGCGTTTTTTGCTTTCCGAGCTGGGGAATACATCGCAGAGAATGATAGGCATGTTTGGGTTGTGCTTTTTGAGAGCGGCAATGATCAGCTTCAGGTTGCCTGTGATCACTTCTGCGCTGGCTCCCTCTTCAAGATCGTTGGTGCCGATCAGGATGACCACGCCGGAGGGATTGAGTGAGAGCACGTCTTCTTTTAATCGGATGAGGACTCCGCGGGTGGTATCACCGCTGATGCCACGGTTGGCGACTTTGACATCACCAAAGCTACCTCCCATATCAGACTTCCACCCCTGGGTAATCGAATCACCAAGAAAAACGAGACTTTGCTGATCCTGCTGGATTTCCTGAGACCATGTACCGCGCCTTTTTTGCCACAGTTTTTCGAACCAGGCGTAGCGACGGATTGGGCCAGCACCGGGTAGCCCTTCGTCACTTGCCGGAATTTGAAATTGATGGGCGGGAACAGCATCTTTTGCTGATCCGGGGAAGGGGGTTCCGAGCAGATTTAAAAAAACGACAGAGAGCAGTGACAGGGAGAGGCGGTGAATAGTCATGGGGGTAGTGTTAAAAATAAAAGAGAAAACCAGGTAGGTCTGCTTGAGAGAGTATCTCAATGACGAGAGGGCTGCTGCCCTTTGCGTGCTGCGTCGAGCATTTCTTCGATCATGCTGTTCACGGGTAGACCGGAAATCCGATAGCCTTCATCTTCGGTTAGTAAGTCGTAGGAGCGTATGACTCCATCAAAGCTTTCGATGGATTTGACTTTTTTTTCGTTAATGAGATCGCCAACTTTCACATGCTGGGCCCGGGTGCCATCGATGCGGTGCATGTCGCAGAGTTGCACCTCGGCGTCGTTTTCAAATTGGATGCGTAGAAAACGCTTGAGCGTGGGGTCTTCGGCATAAGCGTGGATCTGCAGGACCCGAACGGGTTGTCCGGCAAAACCAATCACCTGATCTCCAGGACGAATCAATTCGATGGCCTTCGGTCCGTTGGGAGTATCGATGGGTGTTTTTTCCGGGATGCAGAGGAACATCAATTTGATCGGAGCCAAGCGGAGCGCCAGGGGGATGATGGCCCCGATGGTTTGGCCGATCAGGCTACAGCCGGTCAGGCCGAGCAGAACCGTAGCTAGCATGAAAAGCTGTAGAGCTAGAATTCTGAAATTACGCATATGCTTTGTATCTGAATTGATGAAAAAGTTGTAAGGGCTAGTTGATCTAAAATGCCAAGGGCGACTCTGCCAAGTTTTCTTTTTGCTCAGTTGAGACTTTGTTTGGAGATGAGGCTCTCTGCCTGGGCAAAATCCAGGTCGAGGTTCCATTCGGCGCGTTGGGTGGCTTGAGTGAGTAATTGACAAAAAGAGTGGAGCAACTGGTCATTCAAATGGAAATCCAACCCAGGGCCTTTCAACGCATGCATGGAGAGCAGTTGGCCTCCCTGGGGGCCTTTTTTCAGGCTGAGTTTCCCTACTAAGATGGGTTTTTCGCCCAGTGGGTAACTGTGGCTTTCTTTGAAAGGGGTTTTGAAGTCAGCTTGGGCTACGACTTCATGGTGCTTGAGAGCCATTGAGACGGCCTGGGTGGGTTCACTTTTTTGCTTGTCTTCGTCGGACAGATTATTTTTCAGAATTTCGAGTAGGGCCTTCCACAGCAAGCGAACGTAGCGGCGGGTCAGCGAGAATCGGTATTCCTGTAAATGTCGCCCCGAGGATGTGCTCAGGCGGAACAATAGCCGGTCTTGATTCGGATTGTAGGAAAGCTGAAGTTGTTGGATTTGTCCCATGGGATAAAGAGCTAGGTGCGGACTAGATGGTTAAGATCTGGAAACACACTACACGACGAAAAAATATTTAACCACTGATTTCACTGATAAACACTGATAAGGAAGAAGGCTTTAAGCTGTAAAAAAATATCGTGCAGTGTGATAGAGAACACACAACCCATTTGAAGGTTGGGGAGCCGAAGCAGTTCTATGTCTGCTTAAGGCCAGTATTGGGCGATTTTTTGGCGTAGAAAAATAGCGCTGCGTTCGAGTTGTTCGATGCCGTCGACGCCGTCCTCGATACTGATCCAGCTTTCCGGGTTGCGTTCGGGACTACCAAAACCGGCATCTTTGGCAATTTGAAAAATGGAGTCAAAATCGTTGAGGCCTTGGCCGACTTCACCGTGACACAGGCGTTGGGCGTATCCTTCGGCGCCCATTTCCTCGGCGCGCAGATCTTCCAAGGAGCCTTCTTTGAGGTAGCGGTCGCTGGCGTGCATGGTGACCACCCTCGGGGCGACGCGGCGCAGCAGCTCGAGCGGGTCTTCGCCGATGAGGTAGGTATTGGAAGGGTCATAGTTTACTCCGAAGTTAGGGTGGTCAATGCGATTGACGATGTCGCAGAATATGTCCATGGGTTGGGCAAATTCGGGGAACTTCCAGAAGTCGTCTTTGTAGTGGTTTTCGATAATCAGGGTGACTCCGTTGTCAGCGGCAAAAGGCAGGCATGCCTGGATACATTCGATGGTGTAGATGATGCCTTCTTCACGAGTGAGGGAGGGGCGTTTCTGACCGGACAGGACACGGCAATAAGAACCGCCCAGAGTGGAGATCATGCGGATCCAGTTTTTTTGTTGCACCACTTGGTCAGCTCGGAACCCACGGTCAGGATGGGTGAAATCAGGGGAGCAACATAACATTGGGATAACCATGCCTTTGTCTTCGACTTGTTGGCGGAAATCAGGCCAGTTTTGTTCATCCTGCATTTCGAGGAAGCCGGCGTACCATTCGAGGCCGTCGATGTCCAGGCGAGAGGCGATTTCGATCCACTCGGCGAGTTTCATCGTGCCGTCTTTACAGAGGGCGGTCATGTAGGCTTTGGGGAAAGCGGCAAGTTTGGGCATGGCAAATAAGGAAAAAGGGGGAGTTTAGAGCAATAGAGCCCGATAAGGCAAGCTTGATCGGGAATAAAATCCCTGTCAGCACTTGGCGAGATTACGACCAATGAGCGGGTATTGTTCGATGTCGAGCACTGATCCGGAGACCGGGCCGGCTTCATCACTGAGAAAATAAACCGCTGCAGAGGCGATCTCATCGGCATCGAAGATGCGTTTGCTGGGTGCGAAAATGGCGGGCAGGTCAGCTGGCCAGTTTTCGTCCATTCCCTGGTCCTGTTTGCGTTGTTTTTCGTTTTCGGTCAAAATCCAACCGGGGTTGATCTGGTTGACACGAACTCCGTTTTCGCGGTGCAGGGTATCGCCGAGATTGCGCGTCATCGTCTGCAGGGCTCCTTTTGCCATCGAGTAGGGGAGCAACTCGGGTTCTCCACAGTAGGCGTTGACCGAGCCAATGTTGACGATGTTGCCCTTGGTTTTTTCGAGGTGCGGTAGTAGAGCTTTGATGAGGAAAAAAGGTGCACGTGCATTGATGGACATGTAGCGGTCGAATTTTTCTTCATCCGTGTCTTGGATATTTCCGGTGCCAACGATGGCGGCGTTGTTGACCAGCGCATCGATTTTTCCGAAGGCATCAAGGGTGGCTTGGATGATTTTTTTGGCGGCGTCAGAATCTGCCAGATCCTGGATGAGCGTAGCCGTTCTATTTTTCCCAAGATCAAGTTCTTGTTGTGTCTGTTCAGCGAGATCGGCTTCGAGTCCGTGGATGAGCACTTGGGCCCCTTCCTTCAGGCAGTATCGAGCGATGGCTTTGCCTATTCCGGTAGTCGAGCCGGTGACGATGATGGTTTTGTGATTGAGTCTCATAGGAAAAAATGAAGATTAGTGGCTTTTTTTATAAGGGCGGTAGATCTGGTAAGTGCCGGAAACGATGTGCTTTAAATCGATCACCTCCAGCACCACCTTTTTGACCCCATTGACGTTTTGGTGGGCAAGTTGGATCTGTGAGCCTTTCACGGCGTATACGATGGAGGTGTGATTGGGAAAACCAAGTTGTTTCCAGCCGGATTGATTGCCTTTAGTCCATTCAAAACGAGTGGATTGGAATTGGATAATGTCGCCAGCTAGAACAGCTTCGCCTTTTTTTAAAGGAAAGCCAAATTGGTGGGGGCGTCGCCACAGGCTGTCGGAGAAATCGAGCGCTTGTTGGGCGAGATCCCAACACTCTCCCCGTCCGACTTTGGTGCCGATGGCCTGTTTGGTGTAAGTGAGAATATCCTTATTGGTGGCGACGTAAGGGGAGGCGGCTTTCTTTTTGATAGAATCGATAGCAAAGCTGTTTGTTACAAAAAACAAAAACAGTCCGATAAGGGCAGGTGCGGGGATTTTTTTATTAGCCATGTAATTCTTGGATATGTGTAATCTAAGGAATTAACACGGATTTGACAACTTCGCCTTGGTGCATTTTTTTAAAAGCGGTGTGCCAGTCTTCTAGTGGCCAGCTGCCACCGATGATCGGTGCAACATCGAGTTTTCCAGAGCTTAATAAAGCGAGCGCACGCTCCCAGATAGGCCAGTTGTGCGAGAAGGAGCCTTGCAGGGTGACGTTTTTTTGGATCAGAGGGTCGAGTGAAAAATCGAGGGGTTTGGGTCCCCATCCGACTTTGGTGATCCAGCCGGCCGGCCGAACGAGGTCGAGGCTGAGTTTCAGGGTAGGCGAAACCCCGGCGGCATCGATGATCACATCGGCGCCCATGCCATCGCGTTCGTTGGCCCAGTTTTTTGCAGCTTCGTTGCTGGTGAGGGCAGTGCAATTGTAGGATTGTGCTGCGATGTCGAGGCGGTTGCGATCAGATTCCAAGCCCAAAATGGCCACGTCTGCTCCACGGATGGAGGCGACTGCGGCGCAGAGGATGCCGATGGTTCCAGGGCCGATGACCAGCACCCGGTCGCCGGGTTCGATACGGCTATTGGTGACAACGGCGCTGTAGGCGACGCAACAGGGTTCGGTGAGGCAGGCCTGTGTGAGCTGCAGGTTATCTGGCACGCGATGTAGGCAGCGCGCAGGCACGCGTACGTGTTTGGTCATGGCTCCGTTGACTCCATACCCACAACCTTTGCGATCCGGGTCGAGGTTATAAAGGCCGCGTCGAGTCAGCGGGCTGTCCCCATTGATGATGGCAGCGGTTTCGGAAACCACTCGATCGCCTTCCGACCAAGTGTTTACCCGGTCACCGATTTCGACGATGTGGCCGCCGAATTCATGACCGAGCACTACTGGGTAATTCACTGGCCAGGAATGGTTTGAGGTCCACTGATGAAGATCGGAGCCGCATACTCCGACGGCGGCGACTTCGAGCAAAACATCGTCGTCTCCGATTTTCGGGCGTTTGAGTTCTCTTAGTTCTACACTGCCCGCTTCGGGGGCAAAATTGATGACAGCTGCTGATGACATGGTCTGTGGTGGTTTTGTGATTTAAAAAACTTACTTGCTAGATCCGTGGATCGCGTCGCAAATCAAACGCAGGGAACCTTCCAGATCCCCATCGGCTGTTTTGAACGCATCGGCATCGACGGTGAGTGGAGCTCCAAGAACAACCAAGGGAGCACCGTATGCCGGGCACTGAATGGCTTGTTCCAGACTGAGCCCCCCAACGGCTTGTACTGGAACCGAAACCGCGTCGACAACTTCGCGTAGTTGGTCGAGCGGGTTGGGCATGCGTTCGCCGCGAGCTGCGATTCCCCGGCGTTCATCATAACCAATGTGATGGATGACAAAGCCGCAACCAAGATCCTCTAGGCGTAGGGCCCCAGCGATCATGTCCTGCGAAGCCAGATTGTCACCCATGACGCCTACTCCAAAATCGGCGCCAGCCTGAACGACACACTTGATCGTTTCTTCGTGGGCCTGGGACATCACGACTACATGGGAGGCTCCGGCTTCAGCCATCATTTGTGCTTCGAGGTATCCGCCATCCATGGTTTTGAGATCGGCAACAATAGGGGTGTCGGGAAAACGTTCATGCAAGGCGCGCACGCCATGCAGGCCTTCGGCCAAAATGAGTGGGGTGCCGGCTTCCAGCCAATCGACCCCCGCACGTAGTGCCATCTCGGCGGTTTCGAGAGCTTCTTTGATGTTGGTGAGGTCGAGAGAGATCTGGACAATGGATTTTTCGGAGGACTTTTGCATGCTTGACATATGAGGGGGAATTGGTCGATGATGCAACGACAAAAAATATGCGAAATACGACACCTTATCAAACTCGGGTTCGCCGTCAGCGATCAAAGGAGGAAGTGGAGCGCTGGCGGGAGCAACGTGAATCGTGGATGCAGGGACTGGATCCCTCGGCTTGGTTTCATGGAATGTTTGATCATTTACCAGGTTTGCATTTCTTTGCTAAAAACAAAGAAGGTCATTTGATGTTTGCTAGCCGGGGTTTACTTGATCGTTATCAGATGCAGGATGATACGGAGATTTTGGGCCGAACTGATTTTGATTTGAATCCTGACATCATGGCCCGTGCGTATGTGGATGACGACAAAATAATACTTTTGGGAGAAAAGCAACGGATTGAGCGGATGGAATTGTGGTGGGATCGGCAAGGCTTGCCTGATTGGTTTTTGATCACCAAATTGCCCATCTTGAATCGGCAGGGAAAGGTTCAAGGGGTGATGGGGGTGTTGCGCAGTCCGGATGAATCAGATCGAAAATTACCGGTGTACCAAAGTGTTGCCAAAGCGGTAGAGATTATCCGGCGTGATTTTTCCCGGCCTGTGTCGATAACGGATATTGCCAGGGCAGCGGGGCAATCGTTGCGTCAATTACAGCGTCAATTCAAGGCGACTTTTGCGATCAGTCCGCAGGAATTTTTGATCGTCACGCGCATTGTAACTGCTCAGAGGCTGTTGGAGGAAAGTTCACTCAGTGCCTCCGAGATAGCTTTGCAGTGCGGTTTTGTCGATGCCAGTAGTTTCACTCAGCATTTTCGTAAACGAATAGGGAAAACACCTGCGACTTACCGGCGGGAGGGGGCAGTCGATGCGGCTTGGTAGCAGTTGCGTAGGAAATGTGATGAATATGTCCTACCAATCGACCTCGCATTCCAACGGTTCGGGGCTGTGGCGGCCGATGTATTTGACTTTGTTATGCTCGACGCCGTAGGCGTGGACTTTCCATGTGACCTTCACGTCAAAACAGCAATATTCGGCGATTTCTTTCATTTTCCCCTCACGCCACCATCTGACAGCTTGCAAACCATCGGCGCTTTTGCCCGCTCCGAGTGAAGCGGAAGCCAGGGCATCGAGTTTCATCCGGTGGCCGAGTTTCTCTTCGAGGTAGAGCAGCATGTCCAGGTTATTGGTTTGGCCGGCAAGGTCCAGCACGGTGTAGCCCATCAAGACTCCGTAGTCGAAAAATATGTGATTGAAGCCGACCACCAGATCCGCTTTCAGAAGTTGATCGATCAGTTGATCGACATTGCTCTCATCATAGACAATGTATTTGCCCAACGCGGTGCTGTAGGTCACGCCCACTGACATGCGCATTTTGTCCAAGTGATTCCACCCGCCGACATCGTTGGCCAGTTTTTGGGTTTCGAGATCAAAATAGACGATATCTTGTGGCATGGGAATCAGGAGTCAGAATGTGAGCGTGGATGTGAATAAAGAGTTTGTCGAAAATTGGCAAAAATTCAAAGGTTTTACCAGAGGATTTGTTTTATTTTTTGCATTTAAAAATTGGCAAAAGCGTCCCATTTTAAATGAGGAAAAATAGGGTTCTGTTCTTCGATGGCAAGTAATCGGTTTGCATTCGATTCGTCATTCGAGGAATAAAGCGCCGCCACCTGGTCAAAATTCTCCAGATGTTTTTCGAAACGGTGGGTGGCGTAAGCCTGAGTGGTGGGTTGGCGCATGAGGGAGGCCCAGTCGCTGGATTGAGCGAGTAACAATTCACGGGTCATTTGACTGACGCAACGACTGCGATGATCTGCAAGTGGGTCTGGTAGGCCTTCAATGTTCTGCTGCAAGGCTGCGATGATGCGTTGCAGTTGTTCTGCCCGGCGCAACAGGTGGGGGTAGATCCAGGCGTTTTCCTGGGATAGCCAGTTCTCGAAGTAGTCGCCTTCGCCCCAGGAACTAGGCACGGGGCTTATGGTAGCCGCGGTTTCGATTTGGTTGGGTTGGCTGATTTGTGCAACACTGGTGAGTTCTAATTCATCCTGTTTGGCGAACTGACGGAGAAGCTCTTCGAGAAAAGGGATGCCTTCGAAGCGCCAATGGCCGAACAGCTCGGCTTCATAAATCGTGGCCACTGAAGGATGGAGGATACCTTGCGCCTTGAGTTTGGAAAATTGGGTTGTTCGGGATTTAAATAACTGCGTGGCGTGTTGTATCGCGGCTTTTTTTCCTTCTTGAGGATCGTAGAGCTGGTCAGAATCCATGCGCAAGGTTTTCAGGGTGGCGACCCGGTTGTGTTGCCTGGCATCGAGGTGGATTTTCAAGCCGTTCACCGGGGTGTCGTTTCCGGACATTTTGTAAGCCTGTCGGTAGCGGGTGTCGTGCAGCAAACCGGCTTCTAGTTTTAAAATCTCGTGGCTACTGGTGACATTGCGGCAGGTCAACCGGGTTCCGTTTGGACTTTGCGCAGGCTGGTAGGTGCAGTCTTCGGAGGCTTGTCTGCTGTAGGTCAGTGCGTGCTCATCGAGGATGATGTGCCGGATGCCTTCGGCTGTCAGGAAAGGTTCGAGGGCTGGGGAGTAGGCGCAATCAGGTAGCCAGAAAAGCTCACTTTTTTCGCCAAAACAATCTTGATAAAAGTCGCAACCTATTTTGATCTGGCTGCGCAAGACGTCGAGAGACTTTAAGAACAGTGGCAACAAGGCATGGGTGGCGGCACTGGCGGGGATCTCTAAGTGGCCGCTGTTGCGCAAATCGGCAAGAGCGGCGATCAGATCATGGTTCCAACGTTCGCTGTAATAAGAGTGTAAACGGTGATAGTGATCCGCATACCACTGGGCGAGGGGTCTTTTTTCAGGATGGGTGCGGCGTTCGATTTCAGTCAGAGCCAGATGGAGATTGCGGTCGAGGTGGGCTTCGGTGCGTTTTTGTAGCAATGGATCCTGCATCATTGCTAACACTGTGGGAGTGATCGCCAAGGTGAGCTTGTAAGGCACGCTTTCATCTCGTAGGCGGTGTAGCATTTCCAACAAGGGGAGAATGCTTTCGCTGATGACATCCAGATACCAGTCCTCTTCGGGGCAGTGCAATGATTCTGCATGCCTGAGCCATGGCAGATGGCAGTGCAAAATCAGGGCATTTTGGCAGGCTTGGGGCATCGGGTGGTCAGGGCAGGGAAAGTGATTGCAGGGAGAATAGAACCAAGTAGGCGCCAATCGCAAAGATGATTTTTTGCGGCCAGAGGGGGCGGTGGTGCACTTGGGTTTGCAAGTTTCGATCCCAGAGTGTTTCGCCTTTGTTGAGTAGGTAAAAAAGGGAGAAGGCCATCGCTACGATCTGTAGGAAAAATATTCCGAAACCGACACCGATAAACCAGATGAGCAGTGCACGTCCGATGGCTTGTGAATAGCTGAGGAGTTTTCCGTTTTTTTGCGTGACTCTGATATTAAACAACATTTTTCCAGGCGTGGTGGCAAATGAAGATATGAGCAGAGCTTCGACAAAATTCCAAACAAAAAATGAGCCGCCCCAGATTAGAAGCAATTGGAATTGCTCTTCCTTCGGGATCATACTGTAGAATTCGAGAAGATTGCCCCCTTCTTTGGGCACGGGAGGGCTGCCAAAGACAAAACTGACCAGTAGGTTCAAGATAAGAAGATCAAAAAGTCTTGCCCAGAAACGTAATAAAGGGTGGACATTTTTTGCGGGCAGCAAGTTGGCGTTTTTTTGTGGGCTAGGATTGCTGGAAGGAAGGGGCAGGGAAGTTCGGGGATCGGTTTCATCCTCGGGTGATTGATCCGCTGATAAATCACTTGTCTGTGGACTTTTTTTCCCGAGAGATTTTAGCGTGGAGGCTACAGTGGGGATGTCTTTCAGCGCTCTCCATTGGTCGAGGCCTTCATGCCAGCCGAGGTCTTCCGGTGACAAGTCGCCGTCATCGATCAATTCTTTGATTCGGTAGATGGTGAAGGGACCCTGTTTCTGGCCGTCTTTTGTGATGTGAATTTGCATCCGAAAATGATTATTTTAGTAGCCCCTATCACTCGGAACGCAAAGATTTGGCGGGTTCTAATCGAGCGGCCAACCAAGCTGGAGCCAGAGAGGCCACGGCGCAGGAAATGAATGCTCCGAGTGAGATGGCGATCACGTCATGGAGAGTGACCACGGCGGGGAGTCCGCCTTCAATCATGTAGACTTGGGAAGAAAATATTTCAATACCAAAAAGTTTTCCGATCGTTGAGGTGATGGGGTTGCGGTAGGCGATGATCAAAAAAGCCAAAGCAAGTCCGACGACGACTCCGATCACGCCTACGACGATTCCTTGGAACAGAAACAAAGAGGCAATTTGTCGTTCTGATGCGCCGATGGCTTTGAGTAATCCGATTTCGGCTCGTTTTTGATACACCACGGTGATCATGGTGTTCATGATGCAGAAGGCGGCGACGATCATGACCATGAACAGGAGGAAATACATCGCTTGTCGTTCGGTGGCGACAGCGTCAAATATTTGCTGATTGCGATCCATCCAGCTGACCACGCGGTAACGGTAATCAGTGGCTTCGGCGATCGCGTCACGGGTTTGGTGGGCGAGGAAGCTGTCTTCAGTCTGGATGGCCAGGCCGTGAACGCCGTCGCGCAGGTTATATAATGCCTGGCCGGTTTCGAGATGGACAAAGACGATGTTGCTGTCGAAGTCATTGTGGCCGGAGTTAAAGATGCCGGTGATCGTTAATTCCTGGGGCAAGCTGATTTGGCGAATGGATTCGATGGCGTTCCTTTTTTCTTTTTCATCGGTGGTGGCGTTGAATGCATCGACCGCATCCAATACGGCGTCGATATTGGGGGAGTAGATGGTGATCACATCACCCACACGAATGCCGAGGCTGTTGGCCATTTGATCACCGATGATGGCGGTATCGAGATCGAGATCATATTTTCCGTAACCTTTGGCTACGATTTTTTTCATTCGCTCCGTATTGGGGCCGGGGTCGGGCCTGATGCCTCTTAATTGAGGGGCCAGGCGTTGGCCATTGAAGTCGAGGATCACGGCCCCCTGCATGAATGGGGTCACCGAGACGACACTGGAAACTTTGCTGATTTGTTCGCTGAGCAGGTCGGAATCATAAATAATCTGGCCGGAGTCGACAATCACGTGCGGTTCGAAACCGAGGATGGTTTCCTTGATGCGCTCTCCGTATCCGGTGAAGACCGAAATCACGACAAGCAACAAGGTGACGCCCAGTGCAACTCCCATGATGGAAATCAGGGTAATGACCGAGACAAAGCTTCTCTTGGGCTTTAAATACCGTAGAGCGAGGAATAGGCTAAATTTTTTAATCAATGGAAAATGAGATTCAGGATTGCATGGCAGTTTAACTGTGATTATTAATTCTGACAGTGGAAACTGCATTCGAATTCGGAATGAACGCGATGACTGCCATATTCCTATAAAAACCATGAGTTACAAATTTCCAGAAAAATACAATACCTTCCTCATATTTGGGGCGCCCGGTAGTGGTAAAGGGACTCAAGGGGTGACTCTTGGCAGTATTCCCCGGATGTTTCATTTTGCCTGCGGCGATGCGTTTCGTTCAATGGATACTAGAACTGAGATCGGGCAGGAATTTCTGAAATATTCCAGTGAGGGGAAATTGGTGCCGGATGAAGTCACGGTAAGGTTTTGGAAAGCTCAGATTGATAATCAGGTGGAGGCGCATGTTTTTAAGCCTGATATTGATTTTCTGATTCTCGATGGAATTCCCCGCAATGTGGAGCAGGCCAGAATCATGGAGAAATATCTGAATGTGATCCAGCTGTTTCACCTGTCGGTGCCTGACCGTGAAGAGTTGACGCGGCGTTTACGGAAACGAGCGCTCAAGGATAATCGGTTGGATGATGCCAGCGACGAAGTGATCGCCAGACGGGTGAAAACTTACGAAGAGGAGTCCAAGGAACTGTTAAAGCACTATTCGAAAGATATCATTACAGAAATCGATGCGGCTCGTCCGCCGGTGCAAGTTTTGTCCGATATTTTATCAGGCATTATGAAACTCCCGGAATGGGAAAAAAGCATGGAAGTGGTTGTTTGATTTTTTACGGTAAATAAATATATGCGCGTTGTATGGATGGGAGCAGGGGAGATTGGTCTTCCTAGTCTGAAGTGGCTGATTGATGAGCCGGAGCATGAAGTGCTTGCAGTTTTCACTCAACCGGATCGTCCGGTGGGGCGTAAGCAGGTGTTGACGGCAACGGTGACCAAGATGCTCGCTCTCGAACGAGATGTGCCGGTTTTTCAGCCGGAAAGCTTGAGGCGGAACCCTGCAATTTTGCAGCAGCTTCAAGATATGGAGCCAGATTTGATCGTGGTGATGGCTTATGGCTGCTTGCTGCCGCAAGTTGTGATTGAGGTGCCTTCGGTTGCCTGTATCAATTTGCATGCATCCTTGTTGCCGAAACACCGTGGAGCAGCTCCGATTCAAGCTGCGATCCTAGCGGGTGATGAAAAAAGCGGTATCACCGTGATGCACATTGCGCGTAAATTGGATGCGGGCGATATGATTTGGAAAGAAACGATAGAGCTTGCTGCGGATGAAACTGGGGGGATTTTGCATGATCGTTTGGCGCAATTGGGTCCCCGGGCTTTGGCCTCGGCGTTGCCGTTACTGCAAAGCGGAGAAGCTGATCGTGAAGTGCAAAATGAGGAGAAGGTGAGTCACACCGGCAAACTGAGCCGGGAAGATGGAGTAATCGACTGGTCGCGCTCCGCAGTTGAAATTGAGCGGAAAATACGCGCTTTTGACCCATGGCCGGGAACCGGAACTGTATTTTTTCAAGAAGAGGGCAAGGGTAAAAGTAAGGGGAGAGCTAAGCGCTTGAAAATTTTCCCTCCCGTGACGGTAGGGGGTTTCAGTGATGGGCAGAGTAACAAGCTCGTCGATTTTGAACCCGGATCAATATTGCCGTGTGAAGAAGGCTCGGGATCTCAATTGCGGGTGATGACAGGTGACGGTTATTTGGAACTGTCAGAAGTTCAGCTGGAAGGACGCTCCCGTATGGATGTGGGGCTTTTTCAAAGAGGCCAATCCATGCCTGAAGGCAGCTGTTTTGGTGGACTGACAGGTTAAGAATACGTAAAAAATAAGGCTATTTAAATGTTCATGCAATAATATATGTTATAGGTCAGGCCTCATTCATGTTTTGTGCTTGTGTTGTGGGGAGGGGGTTGATAGGATGATTTTTATGAGAAAGACGCGGGGATTTTTGTTGGGTGAGGCGGGGCAGACGAATTATTATCATGTGGTGAGCCGGACGGCGGGGAAATACAAGCTGTTCGGGGATGATGAGAAGGAGGCTTTTCGTTATATTTTGATGCGGCAGTTGAAGTTCAGTGGACTGCGGGCGCTGGCGTGGTGTTTTATGGACAATCACTTTCATTTGCTGTTGGAGGTGCCGGATAAGGAGATGGCGACGGTGGGGTGGTCGGAGGAGGACTATCTTGGGAGGCTGGGGGTGTTGCGGAAGGAGTGGAGTACGCATCAGGTGCTGGGTCAGGTGGCGATGTATCGGGAGAATGGGTGTAATCAGGAGATCAGCAGGATTGCGCTGGGGGTGAAGGAGAGGTTGTTTGATCTGTCGATGTTTATGAAGGAGCTGAAGATGAAGATGACTCTGGCTTATAATAAGATGAATGATAGGGAAGGGGCCTTGTGGAATGGGCGTTTTAGGAGTGTGCTGCTGGAAAGTGGGGATGCGGTGAGGACGGTGGCGGCGTACATTGATTTGAATCCGATTCGGGCAGGGATTGTGAAGGCTCCGGAGGATTACCGTTGGTGTTCGTATGCGGCGGCGGTGGCTGGGGTGAAGGGGGCGCGTCAGGCGCTGACTTTTGCGGTGATGGGGAGGCAGCGGGTGGCTTGGCGGAAGGTGGAGGCGGAGTATCGGTGTTTGCTGTATGGGACGGGGGAGGAACGGATAGGCGGGGCGACGCCCGATGGAGTGGATCGGCGTAAGGGAGGGTTTACTCGGGAGGAGATTGAGGAGGTGCTGCGGGCGGGGGGGAAGTTGCCTTTGGCGGCGGCTTTGCGCTGTCGGGTGAGATATTTTACTGATGGGGCGGTGTTGGGGAGCCAGGGATTTGTGGATGAGTTTTTTGCGGGGCGCCGGGAATGTTTTGGGCAGCGACGCAAGGATGGTGGTAGAAAGATGCGTGGGGCGCAGTGGGGGGAATTGCGAGTGCTGCGGGATTTGGGAGCAGGGGGGCTTCGTAAGGTTGAGAAAAATTAACGATTGAGATAATGGGGGCGAGGTATTACCTCGAGTTTTCAACCATCGAACTTAAAGCTGGGTAGACTTTTCAGGAAACCTTTTGCGTTGAGGCCGGAGGTTCTCAGGTCTTTTAAGGCGGGTGATTTTTTTCGTTTGGCCAGGCGGGTGCCTGCGGCATCTTTGATCAGGGGGTGGTGGGCGTATTCGGGCACGGGCAAGTTGAGCAGGGCTTGTAGCAGGCGGTGGAGGTGGGTGGATTCGAAAAGGTCTTGCCCCCTGATTACAAGGCTGATTTGTTGTAGGGAATCATCCAGCACAACTGCTAAGTGATAGCTGCAGTGGATATCTTTGCGAGCTAAAATCGCATCACCAAGTAATTCTGGACGGGCTGTTTGCGGGCCGTGTATTCGATCGTGCCAAGTGAGTTTTTTGCCGTTAAGCGAGGCGCGGGCTTTTTTGAGATCCAAGCGTAAGGCAAACTCTTCTCCGTTG
Organism: Verrucomicrobiota bacterium; assembly: GCA_024277195.1. GTDB lineage: Bacteria > Verrucomicrobiota > Verrucomicrobiia > Verrucomicrobiales > DEV007 > JAADHD01. Next base: position 25,709 of record JAJRVS010000195.1, read on the forward strand.
CCTATGCGGGTTTCTTGTTCGTCTGCTGACAGTTTGCGACAGATACCAGGGTAGAGCAGTTCGCTTGAATGGGGATGGGCGGTGTTCGATTGTTCAATTTTTGTTAGGATGTCTTTACGGGTACAAAAACAGGGATAGATCCATTGCTGCTGCCGAAGTTTGTCCAAAGCGAGTTGGTATTCTGTAAGGTGCTCGGATTGGCGGCGCACTGGAGTTTCCCATTGCAACCCGAGCCATGCCAAGTCTTGGTAGATGGCCGTTTCGTATTTGGCACGACAGCGAGTGTGGTCGATGTCTTCTATCCTCAGCAAAAATTTTCCACCGACAACTTGGGCTGCTTGTTGTGAAAATAGTGCGGAGTAAGCGTGGCCTGCGTGCAGGTATCCCGTAGGGCTCGGGGCAAAACGGGTGATGCAGGCATTGGAGGTCACAGGGGGTGTTATTGAAATTTTCCCAACATCAGGTTTTGCGGAAATGGTTATAAGTCTTCAGCAAGTTTTTTGATGTAATCACGTAGTTCGGGGCCGATGTCATCACGGCGTAGGGCGAATTCGATATTGGTTTTAATGAAATCCAATTTATTGCCAATATCGTAGCGCTTTTCTGTCAGCTTGAGTCCGTACATGGCATGATCGGCCATCATGCTCACCATGGCGTCGGTGAGTTGCACTTCATTATTTTTGCCACGGGGAGTATTGGCGAGGTATTCAAATATCTCCGGGCGGAAGACATAACGGCTGGCAATAGCAAGTCGGGAAGGGGCTTCATCAGGTGAGGGTTTTTCGATCAAGGTATCGATTTTTAAAACGGCGTTATTTTCGCTCAGCCAATCACCGCCGGCGATGCCGTAGCGGTTGACTTTTTCTTCAGGCACTTCTTCCAGGGCGACAACGTTTTGGCCATGTTGGCAGAATACTTCGATCAGCTGCCCTGTGACCGCGGCGCCTTCCCCAGGAACTCCAAGCAGGGTGTCACCGAGCAAGAGGGCAAAAGCTTGGTTGCCGACAAAACTGCGAGCGTAGGATACCGCGTCACCGAGACCTTTGAGCTCTTGTTGCCAGATGAAGTGAATATTGGCCAGACCTGAGATCTTTTGAATTTTTTCAAGTTCTTCTATTTTGCCTTTGTCAGACAATTCTTTTTCCAGGTCAAGGTTAGGGTAAAAGTGTTCTTCGATTGCACGCTTGCTTTTCCCGATGATCATGAGGATGTCGGTGATACCGGATTCGACCGCCTCTTCGACCACGTGTTGAATGGTCGGGGTGTCGATGATGGGCAACATCTCTTTGGGGAGGGATTTTGCGCTGGGCAAAAAACGTGTGCCAAAACCAGCGGCTGGGATCACTGCTTTGCGTACTGACGTGGGATTCATATTAAGTTCAGGATTATTGAGTCAAGGGGGCGATTGGACTTGGCTGTTCCTTGTTTTGCTTGGCAGGCGGGGCATCCGCAGCAGTGATGATGGGTTTGATCACTTGTAGGCCGAGCGGTGTGAGTTTCGAAACCAGTGTTTGGTACATTTTTTCATCTTCGTAAGTGCCGACAATGGCGCCTCCCGAGCCAGTGAATTTGGCCGATGCTCCACAGGCTCTTGCGGCTTGAACCATGCGGGTATTGCCTTTGCTCATTTGGTAGTTTTTTGTGCGCAGATCAAAGTTGGCGTCGATGAGAGTGCCGATTTTATCTCCTTGCCCATTCATCAGTAAATCGCGTGATTGTTCGGCTAGATCAGCCCATTGGTTCATAGCGTCAATGATCTCAGTTTCTCCACGTTCGAAGCGCCCACGGATGTCATTGTGGAAAATTTCAGTGCCTTCGGAGAGTCCGCTGGAATAGGCGATGTAGAGAGGAGGTAAAAGGTTGGGGTCGAGCTCTTCGTATTCCCCGTAACCGCGGATGTTCATCAAATCTTTGTCGAAGTCCATAAAAACCACGCCTTCATAAGCTTGAATTACTCGATCTTGCAGCCCGGCGGGGATTTGAAGTTCATTGTTTTCTACCGCGAGAATAAGCCCAGCTTGAATTGCTTTGGGAATGGAGATGTCATAAAAGCTCATCAGCGCGCGTAGGCAGGCCGTGATAATGGCACTGGAGCCGGCCATGCCCACTTGGGAGGGAATATTGCTGTGGTATTGAATGGTGAAATTACGCTGGGCAAGCGAAAGGTCGTTTTCCAAGCAGTAATCATAGAAGCGTTTGATGGTGGCTTTGAGCAAGCGCACTCCGCCATAATAGCCAAAAGAGCTGACATCATCTTTAAGCCCTTGGATGCTATTGAATACCGAATGGTCGCGGGCGGCGGGCAGAATTTCCAGTTGAGGGCTTTGCCACAGGACCACTTCGGCTTGAAAATTTCTAACAATGAAGGAGATGGTTTTGCCAAAATATCCGTCGGATGGATTGCCTATCAATCCGGCGCGGGCGTAAGACTGTTGTTTGATGATCATTTTAAATCGAGCAAGCGCTCACTTTAACTGATATTGCTTTGTCTGACAAGTGTTGCAAAAGGGTTGCCTTTGTAGCCGTTGCGTTTGATCTGGAAGCGCTGGATAGATATGACCAGCGGCATTTTGAAGATTCCTGTTGCCTCTGCAGGGGCAGGGTGTTTCTTATCTGATTCAAAAATTATGAAAATGAACATCTACTTCCGTCCTTTGCCGAGCTTGCTGTTAGCTGGATTAATGATTTTATTAGGATCAAGTGTTTTGAATCTTAGGGCGGAGGACAACTGGGCGCGATTCCGCGGACCAAATGGTACCGGTCATTCAAATGCCAAGAATATTCCGACAAAATGGGATTCGGGATCGATTGTTTGGAAAACCAAATTGAAAGGGGTGGGGCAATCGTCACCAGTGAATTGGGGTGATAAGTTGTTTCTCACCAGCTCGTCTGATGATGGCAGGGAGCGATATGTGTATTGTGTGAATGCCAAGGACGGCAAAATCCTTTGGCAAAAAACGATCCCCTGTGAAAACCCTGAGAAAAACCATAAAATGAATTCATGGGCGACGCCATCCTGTGTCACTGATGGCGAACGAGTCATTGCTTTTTTCGGGCCAGCGGGCCTGCATTGTTTTGATTTGGACGGCAAAGAGATGTGGTCTCAGGACATGGGGGATTTCCCTGGCAATTGGGGAGTGGCGGCTTCACCGGTGATTTTTGAAAACCTGGTGATTCAGAATACGGATTGTACCGGACCGTCGGACTTGGTCGCGTTGGATAAAAATACTGGCAAACAAGTTTGGAAGGTTAAGCGTGAGGACAAACCTCGTGGCGGGTGGAGCACTCCAATTTTGATCGATTCGGGGAAGAGGGCGGAATTGGTATTGAATGGTGAGTTCGGCGTTCGAGCTTATGATCCTAAGACGGGAAAAGAACTGTGGTTTTGTAAATCTTTTAATGGTCGAGGGGCTCCTGTTCCCGATTTTGCCAACGGACTGGTGTATACGGTTAACGGCAAACCGGGCGACACCTACGCGGTTGAGCCTGGTGGTTCGGGGGATGTGACTGATAGCAAAATGAAGTGGCATGCCAAACGCCCTAGAGGGAGGGATCTTCCTTCGCCATCTGTGGTAGGTGATTATCTAGTGGTTGTTAATATGTTGGGCGAAGTCACCTGTTATGATGCTAAAACAGGTGAGACGGTGTCGTCGCAAAAGCTGATCGAAAAAGGAGGGCATTTTGCTGCAGCGCCGTTGGAAGTGAACGGCTTGCTCTATATTCAGAGTGAAGATGGCGGTGAAACCTTTGTGATCAAACCTGGTAAAAAAATAGAAATCGTGTCCACGAACTCCCTGGGCACGGATAAAAAAGAGATCTTCCGAGCCACCTTGGCCCCGATTGGAGGCCGTCTTTATGCCAGGTCGCATACGACCCTGTATAGTATCGGGAACTAGAGGATGTCTCCTGCTTGATACGCGGCAGCTTCGGGAAACTGTTTAGCGAGTTTCTCAACTGAGGCGGCAAAGTAGTCGATCTGGCTGGCAGCCGCACCGGTAGCGTTGCGGCCGAATTTGAGGATTTGCGCGATTTTTTCTTCGGAAAAACCAATGCGATCATCTCCAGCCAGACGTTCGAGTAGGTCGTTTTTGTTACTTTCTCCACTGCGGTAAGCCTGGGCTGCGGCGACGGCGTGTTCCTTGATGACTTCGTGAGCGGTTTCGCGACCCACACCGGCTTTGGTGGCTTCCATTAGGAAGGTGGTGGATAATAGAAAGGGGAGGTAGTGTTCATTTTCTCTTTCGATCACCGCTGGGTAAGCGGCCATTTGATCCAGCACGGTGATGAAAGTTTCGAGCAGGCCGTCAGCGGAGAAAAAACTGTCAGGCAACAAAACACGGCGCACCACAGAGCAGGAGACATCGCCTTCGTTCCATTGGTCGCCGGCGAGGGAGGAAGCCATTGTCAAATAACCTCCTAGCAAGGTGGTGAAACCATTGATGCGTTCACAGGAGCGGCTGTTCATTTTGTGCGGCATGGCAGAGGAGCCGACCTGACCTTTGGCAAAACCTTCGGAGGCGAGTTCGTGGCCTGCCATCAGGCGTAGGGTCTTGGCAAAACTGGAAGGCCCCGAGGCAATTTCATTGAGGTTGGAGACCACACGCAAGTCGAGGCTGCGAGGATAAACCTGGCCGGGGTTGACCAACTTAGCCGGCAATCCCAGATGAGCGACTACCTTGTTTTCCAGTTCGGCGACTTTCTGGGCGTCGCCATCAAACAGACTGAGCTGGTCGAGTTGGGTTCCGACGGCTCCTTTGAGTCCACGCACAGGGTAGCTGTCGAGGATGTGTTGCAGTTGCTGGGTTGCTCCCAATAATTCTTCGCCAAATTCAGCCAGACGTCGGCCGAAGGTAGTGACTTGGGCGGCGACGTTGTGGGTGCGGGCAGTGATCACCAAATCCGAGAATTCCTGGCTGCGGGCGGATATCCGAACGAGAGCTGCAATCGATTTTTTGTGGATCTCCTGCAAACCCTGATAAACCTGGAGTTGCTCGACATTCTCGGTGAGATCCCGACTGGTCATGCCTTTGTGAATGTGTTCGTGGCCGGCCAGATCGCAAAATTCTTCGATGCGGGATTTCACATCATGTCGGGTGATGCGTTCGCGTTCGTTGATGGAGTCCAGATCGATTTGGTCGACTACCTTTTTGTAGGCATCGATGGCTTCTGCGGGAATATCGAGACCAAGCTCACGCTGACCTTCCATCACTGCGATCCAGAACTGTCTTTCCAATCGGATTTTGCCTTCGGTCGACCAGATCGACTTCATGGAGGGAGATGCGTAGCGTTCAGCTAGGATATTAGTTATTTGTGACATGGAAATTTAAAGTTTGAAGTTTGAAATGGTTTTTAAATTCAGGAGTCGATGTATTTGCTGCGGCATTCGACGATGGCATCGAGCATGGTTTCAGCTTCGTTACGCAATTCTTTGTTCAGGCTGGAAGCGGCTTCGTTGTGGCGTTTATAGAGTATTTTGAGGTGGGCTGAAATGGCCTTCTTGTCCATTGTTTCAGGATCAATCTCACACAGTTTTTCCGGACTGGGCAGTGGGGTGACGGCCTTAAAAGAAAGTTCTTCGTTTTTCTCTTCTGGATTCGGAGAAGCTGCACTTGGCTGTGCTGTGCTTTTGTTTTTTTTACGTTTGAAAAGATTGCGGATCATGTCAGGGCGGAGGTTAGGTTGGGGGTCAAACGATGGTGATCTGTTTGAGATAGGCGGACTTACGTTCGATGTCTTTTTCAGAAAGCACCCCTTCACCTTCGTATTCGATGTCGATGTTTTGGCTCTGGCCGGATTCTTCATCCAGAATCATGGCTTTGACCCGTTGGTTTTCATCGTAACTGTAGGTGACCACCACTTCGCAACCAGCAGGTCGACCGGGTGGGACTTTGAGAGAGATTTTGCCAACAATATCGACATAACGTGGATCAGGGTCTTCTCCCTGGGTGATTTCGACTTCGATCAGTTCCTCGTTGTCTTCCGAGGTGATGTAGGTCTGCGACATCGAGCAGGGGATGGGGGTGTTTTTAGGGATGACGATGGAATTGCGTAATTCGGATTTGCCGGTGGAGGCGTCCTCGATGATGGCGATGGTGCCGTAGCTTTGGTTGCAGACTTCGGAAACCTGGCGCGCTTGTTTGGCGAACAGTGCGGCTCCGAGGGGGACACATTCGTCGACGTTGCCGCAGGAAATGGGATCGAAGCCAAATTGATCGCGTAAGGTCTGTGGCACAATAGGCATGCGGGTGCTGCCGCCGACGAGAACGACGTGGTCGATGTCAGAAGGTTTGAGCTCAAGAGCGTCCAAGGCTTGCTCGACCAGCATCACGGTGCGGGTCAGCAGGCGGGAGATGGCTTCTTCGAAAGAATCGCGGGTTAGGTTGATGCGCGCGGAGCCGTCGGTGTCGTTGCCGACGGTTTCAGTGATTCGCTGCAGTTTGGAGAGCATTTTTTTTGCGTCCTCGCTGGTGATCATGGCGCGCCGACGTTGGCGTTCATCGTTAAAAAGATCGGCGCCGTTTTGTTTGTGGTATTCCTGGGCCAGGATTTCGATCAGAATTTCGTCAAAATTCGAGCCGCCGAGGTGGCGTGCTCCTTCGGATAGCAGGATATCTATTTTTTCGCCCTCGATATTCAGTATGGTGATGTCGAGAGTGCCTCCGCCCAGATCATAAACCATGACTTTGCCTGAGATGTCACGGGTATGGGCGTAATAGAGAGCCGCGGCAGTGGGTTCGTTGACCAGGCGGGAGACTTTCATGCCCGCCAGTCGGCAGGCCGTGGTGGTGGCGTTGCGGGCCAGCTCGTTGAAATTGGCTGGCACGGTGACCACCACTTCATTGATCTCGCCGATAATATTGGAGCAATCTTGTTTGAGTTTGGTGAGGATCAGGGCGGAAATTTCGGTAGGTGTCCACTTTTGGCCATCCATCTCGATGAAGAAGGAGGGGTCATCCATGTGTTTTTTGATGTTGTGAACGGTGCGGTCGGGGTCGCCTCCATCACGGGCGGCGGAGCCGATCAATTTGACGCCGTCAAAACGATCAAAAAAGACAATCGAAGGAGTGAGCCTTTCGCCGTCACAATTGGGCACAATTTCCGGAGTGCCGTCCGCTTTGACATGTGCCAGGCCGGAGGTCGAGGTGCCTAGATCGATGCCAATATATTTTTCCTGAGCCATGACAATGAGTGAAACCTTTTTCTGCAAAGGTGACTGCCTTTTAATAATGCAAATCCGGCAAACAGAAAGTCAGATTTGCCTTCTTTGAGATAATTTTCAAGAAGGTGGGCTGGAACTTGCGCTAAGTCGCACAATATCCGCATCAGTAAGCCCCTTGGAATGCATAATGACGAGCATCAAAAGCGGATCCGTTAGTGGGGCTGCCGATTGATACTTGGGATATCAGAGAATGCTTTCGCTATCAATGGCTAGCGGTTTCCACTTTTGGGGAGGAATTAGCGTCACTTTCAGCAATTTTACGTTGCATATCCGCCATTCGGCCGCTCACAGCAGCGATTTCCTTGCCTTTGTTGGTCAGGCTGCTGCGCAACTTGTTTTCAAGGGATGTGGCTTTCGCTAGTTTTTCCTCGAGTTCTGCAATTCGGGATTCTTTTTCGTTTTTATCCTCAAAAGCTTTACTGAGTTCAGCTTGGGCGTCGCCGCCTTCGGCTCCGGCCATCATTGAGGCTGCTTCCAGCTGCTTGTGCAGGGCATCGATCTCAGCTTGCTTTTCAGCGGCCAAATGTTGAGCTTCATTTTTTATGCTTTTGGCGGATTTTTCCGACTGCATGACTCTGATTTTCATGGTTTCGAGTCGAGCGAAAGCCGCGGATTTTTCAGCAGCGATTGCTTTCAATCGATCGCCGGAATCACCGCTCCCGCTGAGTTTTTCCTTGAGCTCTTCCTCTTTGCCGGCAGCTTCGTTTAGGGCGGCAGCACGTTCTTCCAAGGTTTTTTGCTGGTCGCGAAGTTTCTGCTCAGCTTCGGCTTGTTGAAGCTGTTGTTTTTTCAATGAGTCCTGCAACTCTGAAATCTTGGATTCTTTCTCGCTGGTAGCTTGATTCGCTTTGTTGATTTCGACTTCAGCTTTCTCCCGAGCTTCCTGATTGGCTCTTTCGATCTCTGCTTTGGCTTTTTCCTTGGCTTCTTGATTGGCTTTTTCGATTTCGACCTTGGCGTCCTGTGCGGCTTGTTCGAGTTTTTCCTGCATTGCCTCGACTTCAGCTTCTTTGCGAGCGACGGCATCGTCGGCTTTGCTCTGTAACTCACTGACGGAGCTTTGGGATGCGCTGACCTGATCCTTCAGCTTTTGCATCTCTTCTTCGGACGCAGATTTGTCGCCACTCAGTTCTTTAAGTTTGGATTCGGCGTCAGCCTGTTGCTGCTCTTGACGGTTGATTTGTTCCTGCAGTTTCTCCTGCAGGGATTCGATTTCCGATTCTTTGGCTTCAGCGGCTTTTTGTGCACGTCGCACTTCGATCTTGGCCTCTTCACGTGCGGTTTGCGCGGCTTCCTCCAGTTCCAAGCGCAGGGCTTCTTTTTCCGCTTCTTTCTGTTTGACCGCTTCGTTCGCTTTTTGCTGAAGCTCGGCTACAGAACCCTGGGATGAAGCCACTTCATCTTTAAGCTTCTGGATTTCCTCTTCGGAAGCGGATTGGTCTCCACTGAGGGCAAGCAGGCGCTCTTCGGCTTCGGCTTGTTGTTGCTCTTGTCGTTTGAGTTGGTCGTCGAGTTTTTCCTGTAGGGTAGCCATTTCAGCCTCTTTGGCGGCAGCAGCTTGTTGCGCTCGTGCCACTTCCGCTTTGGCTTCTTCGCGGGCGTCCTGTGCCGCGGCTTCCAATTTGGCTCGTAGTTTATCCATTTCGGCCTCTTTACGAGCAACGGCGTCATCAGCCTTTTGCTGCAGCTCGTCAACCGAGCTCTGCGAGGAGGCAACTTCGTCACGTAATTTCTGAACCTCTTCTTCGGAAGCGGATTTATCTCCACTGAGCGTTTTTAAACGCTGCTCGGCTTCTGCCTGCTGTTGTTCTTGCCGTTTGAGCTGCTCGTCGAGCTTTTCTTGCAAAGCAGCCATTTCGGCTTCTTTGGCGGCAGCGGCTTTTTGAGCTCTCTCCACTTCAGCTTTGGCTTCATCCCGTGTGGCTTGAGCAGCGGCTTCAAGTTTGCTGCGTAAGGAATCCATCTCAGCTTCTTTTTCAGCAACGGTATCGTGGGCACTTTGTTGTAAGTTGGAAACTTTGCCTTGGGATGCGCGGATTTCGTCACGCAATTTATCCAACTGATCCTCGGATGCCGATTTATCGCCACTGAGCTCTTGCAGTTGTTTTTCTGCGTCGGCTTGTTCTTGTTCTTGCTTGCCGATTTGAGCTTCTAGTTTTGCTCTCAGATTGGCAATTTCAGATTCTTTTTCGTTGGTTGCTTTGCGAGCTTTGTCGAGTTCCTCTTTGGCTTCCGAACGAACGGTGTCGACGGCTTCTTCAAGTTTGTCTCGAAGGGCATTTACTTCGTTTTCCTTTTCGGCTACACGGTCGTCAGCGCTTTTTTGCAATTTGCTGACCTTTCCCTGTGATGAGCGAATTTCATCGCGGAGCTTTTCCAGTTGTTCACCATCATTGGACTTATCGCTGATAAGTGCGCGCAGTTTGTCTTCCGCATCACTTTGTTGTTGAGCTTGTTTGTCGATTTGCCCTTGCAGTTCATCCCGTAAGGCTACAATTTCAGCCTCTTTTTTCTCGGTATCTTGTTGGGCTTTGTCTGCTTTTTCCCGGGCCGCTTTGCTGACTTTTTCCAATTCCGCGCGAGCAGCCGCTTTAGCTTCGGCGCGTGCTTTGGCGACTTTTTCCAGTGCCTCTTGTTCGGCTTCTTCTTCGAGTTTGTTGAGAGATTCTTTGGAGGCCGCAATTTCACCTCGCATTTTTTCGACTTCATCTTCGGAAGAAGATTTGTCACCACTCAATTCTTTGATGCGGGTGGCTGCTTCAGCTTGTTTCAGCTGTTGTTTGCGTAATTTGGCCTGAAGCTCTGCAATTTCGGCATCTTTTTCAGTGGTTTCCGGCGCTTTGTTAAGCCCGCTGGAAAGGTTGCCTTGAACGCGGGATTTGCGGATCGTAGGTTTTTTGATGATTGAGCTTTTTGGCTCAGATGACTTTGCTTTGGGGCTCTCGGATTTTTCCTTGTTTTTAGCGACTGCTGCCAGTTGGATTTTTTGCGATCCGGTGCGGTTTTTCAGTGGTGTGACATTAACCGTGGATGCTTTTTTAGAGGGCCCGGCATCGAGGAAGCGCCCGCGCAAAACGCCAAATTTGATCTCATCTCCGGCTTTAATGATGCATCGCTGGATTCTCTCGCCATTGATGAAAGTTCCATTAAAGGAATCTTTGTCGATGATTTCGTAGTTCCCACTGTCGGAGCAGTTGATTTCCGCGTGAAAAGCAGACATAAAGCGATTCTTGATCCGAACGTCGCAATCGTGATGTCTGCCGATAGTGGTTTTGTCGTCGGAAATCAGAAAGGTCTCGAGATCCGCTTCGCCTGTATCAATCGTTAATTTCAGCATAAATCAAAGAAAATTTATTTGTTATGGTCTTTATAGTCCCTACGGGGCTCTGGTGAAAGTAGTTTTCGCCGGAGTGAATAATTAGGTGAGACGTTTTTGGATAGTATAAATTTTTACGATTAAAATCGAGTAAAAACTGTTGCTTCTCCCAAATTTTTTTAAAAAATCAATCAAATTTAAGAGTGAACGGGTCGTTAAGCTCTTCGTTTCCTTGCAAATCAAAGCGGTTCACGCGAGTAATAGGCTTTAGGATTCTTATATTTGCGATGAAGCTTTACGATACCATGGCGCGCGAAATGCGTGAATTGACTGCAGAAGACGGTGAAAACTTTCGTTTTTACTGCTGTGGTCCGACAGTTTACGGGCCGGCTCATATTGGAAATTTCCGGACTTTTGTGCTGCAGGACGTGTTTCGGCGGGTATTGCAATTGTCAGGCCAATCGACGCAGCATGTGCGCAACATCACGGATGTGGATGACAAGACGATCAGGGATTCCCAGGCAGCCGGTAAAAGCCTGGGTGAATTCACCGAGGCGTGGACGGCCAAATTCCGGGTGGATTGTGATGCGCTGAATTTATTGGCTCCACATGACGAACCGAGTGCGGTGGAGCACATTCCGCAACAGATCGCTTTGATCGAGCAGTTGATGGCAAAAGGTCACGCTTACAAGAGCGATGATGGATCGGTTTACTTTAAAGTGACTTCTTTTGATCAATATGGCTGTCTTTCCCATTTGGATCAGCGTGAGTTGCGTGACGGCGCCGGTGGCGCGGCGGTGGCTGATGATGAATATGAAAAAGACGCGGTGGCTGATTTTGCCTTGTGGAAAGGTCGTAAGCAAGAGGACGGCGATAATTTTTGGTTGAGCCCATGGGGGGAGGGGCGTCCGGGCTGGCATTTGGAATGTTCGGCGATGTGTAAGGAATACCTGGGCGATACTTTTGATTTGCACTCAGGGGGAGTGGACTTGGTTTTTCCTCATCACGAAAACGAGATCGCGCAGAGTGAAGCCGCTTCGGGGGAAACTTTTGCGCGGCACTGGTTCCATATCACTCATTTGATGGTCGACGGGGGCAAGATGAGTAAGAGCCTGGGCAATATGTATACGCTGGCTGATCTGGAAGAGCGGGGGTTCACGGCGAATGAATTACGTTATGTGCTGATTTCCGGGCACTACCGTCACCCTTTGAATTTCACTTTGCAGTCGATGGAGGACGCCAAGAAGGCCTTGTTGCGGATTGGCAAAGCGGGAGGGGCTTTGCGTGAGCGGGCGGGAGGCGATGCGGATGAACCTGATCAGCAGATCCCACGCGGCCACGACTTTATTTATTTCAAAGCGGCCTTTGAGTCGTTGTTGCAGGATTTGAACTCACCGGAAGCTCTGGGGCGGATATTCTCTGAACTGCGGGAGTTGAAAGCGGATAAGATGTCGGCAGAGGACGCGCAGGCAGCGTTGAATGACCTGGAATATATTTTGCTGGCTCTGGGTTTGTCTTTACCGGAAGTGGAGGAGGACAAACAAGTTGAAGTGCCGGAAGATATCCGCGATCTCGCTGAGAAACGTTGGCAGGCCAAGCAGGCTAAAGCGTGGGCGCAGTCGGATGCGCTGCGGGATGAACTGTTGGGGAAAGGATGGGAAATCAAAGATGATAAGGAAGGGTATCAATTATGTCCAAGAAGTTAGATTTACCAATCAGGCCCAGGCGCAATCGCCAGAATGAAGCGATCAGAAGTTTGGTCAGGGAGACGGCTCTGTTACCAGCTGATCTGATTTATCCGCTGTTTGTTCATGACAAGTTGGAGGACGAGCCGATTGAGTCGATGCCTGGCTGCAAACGGTGGAGCCTTGAGGGCTTGTTGGTTGAGGTAGGGGAAGCTCGTGACGCGGGGGTGAAGGCGGTGGTATTATTTCCGGCGATTGAGGATGTTTTAAAAACACCGGGTGCCGAAGAATGTTTTAATGCCGAAGGCTTGGTGCCGAAGGTGGTGGCGGCTATCAAAGCAGCTTACCCGGATGTAGCAGTGATCACCGATGTGGCTCTGGATCCTTATAACTCGGATGGGCACGACGGACTGGTGGTGAAAGATGCTGCGGGGCAAGCGGGAGTATTGAATGATGAAACCGTGCATGTGCTGTGCCAGCAAGCTCTGTGTCATGCTCGCGCCGGGGCCGATGTGATATCTCCCAGTGATATGATGGATGGACGGGTGGGCGAGATTCGCGCGGCGTTGGATGAAGCCGGTTTTGAAAATATTCTCATTATGAGTTATACCGCAAAATATGCTTCGGCCTATTACGGTCCTTTTCGCGGTGCTTTGGAATCAGCACCCAAATCGGGAGATAAAAAAACCTACCAGATGGATCCGGCTAATTGGAGGGAGGCGCTTCGAGAAGCTGAGTTGGATGTGATGGAGGGCGCGGATATCATTATGGTTAAACCGGCAGGGCCATATTTGGATGTGATCCGGGCTTTGCGCGAGGCTTTGGAGTTGCCGATGGCGGCCTATCAAGTCAGTGGTGAGTATTTGATGATCAAATCGGCGGCGGCGGACGGCTGGATTGATGAAGAGGCGGTGATGATGGAGAGCCTGTTGGGAATAAAGCGTGCGGGTGCGGATATGATTTTGACCTATTTTGCTAAAGCGGCAGCCAAGTGTTTGACGGCTAAAGGAGAGAGTTGAAAAATCCACCATTTGCCGAAGTGAAATCTTGCAGATGTGGGTGGTGTCGCGCACAGTCGAGCAGAGCGAATTGATAAATCTCAAATGTCAGCTTCCCACACCAGTCACCAGAAACCTTTGTTGATCTTTGATTTCGACGGCACCTTGGCGGACACCCTCGCCGTGGGGGTTGAGATTTTTAATGATGTTGCTGGGGATTACGGATTGAAAACGGTGAGTGCCGAGGAGGTGGAGGAATTGCGTAAATTGAATACCCGGGCCTTGTTGGATCGGTTGGGCATATCCCGGCTGATGGCGGTCAAGATGGCTGCTCGGATTCGGCATTTACTGAGCAAACGCATCGACGAGGTTCCCTTGATGCCGGGAGCTGAAAAAATGATTCGTGATCTGTCTGATGCGGGTTTTGGGATGGGAATATTGAGCTCAAACGCGGTGGACAATGTGCGTCGCTTTTTGGCGCATTATGATTTGGAGAATTGTTTTCACTTTGTCGAAGCGGGCGCGAGTTTATTTGGCAAAGGATCACGCTTACGCAGCATTCTCAAACGCGAGCGACGTGAGGCCCCGGCGGTGATGTATGTCGGGGATGAAACCCGTGACATGGAAGCGGCTCGCGATGCCGGCATCCATGGTGTGGCGGTCTGTTGGGGAGCCAACGGCAGGGAAGCAATGTTGACCGAGGATCCGGATTTTTGCGTGGATGCTCCCGAAGAGCTGGTTAAGGCCGCGCTGGCTTTTGTAAAGGCTGGCAATAAAGCTCCTGAGTGATCAGCCGATTGGCGGTATAGCCGTCGGAGTCACGCCGTGGGTATGAGCTCACTTCTTAGGGAAAGAGCGGAACATTTTGGCAATGGCGGTTTCGATTCTGGATTGGCGGCGGCGTTTGCTGTCATCCAGACCGATTTCGGCTTCGGCGGATCCGCGCCAGAGTAATTGGCGGGTTCTGGCATCACCGACTCCGACAATAAGGTCGCCTTTTTCAAAACGATCCACCAGGGTGGTGGTGGTGGACATCATGTATTCGGGGCGCACATAGTGTGGGAGGCCGGAATTAAAGCCCATCGAGGTGTCGACTTGGGTCACCCGGGCTTGGCTGACGACCGAGGCGAAGTAGGCGACCAATAAATCACTCGAGCCTTGCTCGACTAGGCGGAAGCCTCGTTGCTGCATTTCAGCATCTACCAAAAGGTGCATCTGTTTTCTCAACAGTGGGCTATCAAAGCGAGCTTTACCGGCCCCAGCACCGGCGGGAGCTGGGATCCAGCGGTAAGTAGAGTATTTTGAGAAGTCGCTGCTACTAGCCAAATCGGAATTCACTTTGAGGCTTGAGCATGATTGGATCGTCAGGGTGACGAGAATTAAGCTCAGAAGGCGTAAACTTGGGAGTTTCATGCGGTGAGGTATTTGGAGGTTTGATATTTACTGCCCGCTTGGTTTTATTTGGGAGGAAAGTCCTTGAGCATTCGAGCGACGGCTTTGTTGATGCGTTTTTTACGCACTTCGGCGCTGTCGCCGGCATGGATTTCAGCTTGGGCGGAGCTCCACCACACCAGTTCTTTGCTTTTGGCGTCGGCCACATTGAGCACCAAGGTGCCTTGCTCGTATGAGCGGATGTAGCTGAAGGTGTCGGCGGAAGAGATTCCTTCCTCTGATCCGATCAATTCAGGGTCGGTTGCATTGAGGTTGAAGTCGTAGTTGGTGGCGACATCATTGGCAGAAAGATGGGTGTCTGCGGCGACTTGGTAGCCGATCAGGAAGTCGGCCTCAGCGGCGTCTGTTTTGCGGAAACCTTTGAAGTGAAGCTGCTCTTCCACGCTTCTTTTAACTCTACGGTCTACGGTGGGTTCATCAATGGCAATATTGCCGGATACGGTGGATTTAGGCATCCAGGCGTAGGTGAGAAAGCGGGAGAAGTCTTCAGTTTCGTCATGGCGATAGCTGACCGTCATGGTCGAACAGCTAACGGTGAAGAGAGTGAGAGCGAGAACGGGAATAAGAAGTTTCATTAGGTAGAGATTAAAGGTTCAACTGGCCGTGGTGTGTGCCGCAACGGGTTACTGTCATTGTATCGCAGGACAAAGCGACAAACGCAAGCATCGAGTTGGAATTAAGCTTGGCTAGAAAAAAACGCGTATGCAATCGCTCTACCGGTTGCCGACTTAGAGAGTAGCGTGTAGGGACTCGGCAACATGGCCTTGTTTACAAATTTCAAAGAAGCGGTTCTGTCGGCAATGACGCTGGCTAAGGTGGGCAATGCCCAAAAAGGGGAGGTTTTGCAGACTTCAAAAACGCTCTGTCGTTTTGCCGAGGAGGATACGGACTGGTTGACGGCCTGTTTTTTAAAATCGTTCAGAGCCTTGGATGTGCATAGTTTGCATCATCATTCGGATATCACCAAGAACGAGGTTTATTCTTATGTGAGTGATATTTTTGAAGCGGAGGAGAAAGGGCAGGCTTTGTTGGAAAAGGGAGCGTTGATCGCGAAACATCTGCACAGCTCTTCGAATCACCCCAATATCAAGAGTGGTGATCTTTGCATTGGTTTGCTCAAGGGAGTCAAAGTGGCGGGGCAGGTGACCGACGCGATCAGCATCATCAAGTCAGAGAGTAAGGTGCCTTTCATGCAGGTCACTGAGCAGGATGGGGATTTGACTCTTTCGACCCAGCAGGGCATTTATCCTGATAAAATTGACAAGGGGTGTTTGATATTAAACCACAATCGCGAGGGCGGTTATGCTGTCTATGTTTTTGACAAATCCGGAGGCAACACCTATTTCTGGAACCGCGATTTTCTTGGAGCGACTCCGGTGAAGGATGACGATTATTTGACCAAGCGTTATACCGAATTGTGCGTGGAGTTTGCGGACGAGGGTTTGCCTGAGGGGGTTATGCAAGAGGAGCGGTTGGAGTTGGCTAAAAAGGCGGTTAGCCATATTTCTGCCACTGAGGAGTTTAATCGGGAGGAGTTCGAAAAAGAGGTGTTGGTGGAACCGGAGATGATTGAGCAATTTGCCCAGTTCAAAGAGGAATTTGAGAAGGAGAATGATGTGCCGCTGGATGATCAGTTCAAGGTGTCCAAGAAGATCGCCAAACGCGAAGAGAAAAAACTCAAAAGCCGGATGAAACTGGATACCGGGGCGGTGATCCGTTTGTCATCGGCTTTGATCGAAACCCCCGGAGGGATGGTGGAGCAGGGTTTTGATGAAGGAAAAAAGATGAAGTTTGTGAAGCTGTTTTATAACGAGGAGCTTTAGGGGGAAGGATTCAGGATTCAGGAGTTAGGAGTTAGAAAATGAAAATTACTTCAGCTAGATTTGTCACCAGTGCCGTGGGCCTCGATGACTGCCCGCAATCCGACTTGCCGGAATTTGCCTTCATCGGTCGGTCTAATGTGGGCAAATCGTCGCTTTTGAATCTGCTCTGCAATCAGAAGCTGTTGGCGAAGGTTTCCAGCAAACCGGGGCACACACGCTTGATCAATTTTTTTGTGGTTAACGAAAACCGGTGCTTTGTCGATCTGCCCGGATATGGCTACGCAAAAGCGGCCAAGTCTGAGCGCCAGCGTTTCAACGATTTTGTGGCGGATTACATTGAGTTCAGGGAGGGGCTCAAGCACGTGTTTGTATTGATTGATTCCCGTCATGAGCCGATGACGATCGACGTTGATCATGTGACTTGGCTGGTTGAGCGCAAGGTTGCTTTTTCTCTCGTATTTACAAAATCGGACAAGGTGAAACCTGGTCGAATGAAAACTAACCAGAAGCTGTTTCTCGAAGCGCTGAGTGAATACACTGACGGTGAACCACAGATTTTTACCACCTCTGCTAAATCCGAAGACGGACGTTTGGATTTGCTGCAGTTTATCGACGGGTTGGCGAGGAATTAAGCAAGAGGATCAACGTCGGCGATACACTTCATTCAGTTGCTGTGCTTGTTTTTTTTGATCAGGGGAGTCGTCGATGATAGCAGAGTGATATAAAGGGCTGTCTTCACTTAGCCGGATGGGGGGCTTGGTCAATCGAGGGCGTTTGATCGCGGGGGATAGGGCTAGTTCTTTTTCCAAGCCGCTTGCAATTAGTGCTTTGAGCGTGGTTTTACGCTCTAGTGCGGCAAGTTTAGCTTGCCTGAATAAGGCGTCTGGCAAATCTAAGGTTGTTCGCATATTGCAATATGCGAACATTTCTAACTTTGTGCAAGAGGATTACATTAGGTTTAACTTATTTTGATTTTGTTAAATCAAACCTATTATGCTAAATTTCCGTAGTTGCTGAGACGGATTTAAATGGTAATATTATCAGTTTGATTGCTTGGCCTAATCTCTCTGGTTACAAGGAATACCTGGAAAATCGCTTTGATATCAGCCTTGTTTTGGTCAATGATGCACGCATTATTTATTCCTACCTGGGGAGTTGTGATTTTTTGGTCTTTTCTAGTTTTTTCTATTAGTTTTGTAGAATGGCAAAAATTTTCGAATAAAGAAGCCTTTTTTGTCACACTAACCATACACATGACGCAAAATTTAATTGGATATGGAATGTATTTGTTGACGGCCGAGCTTTCATTGTAATTGGTAAGCGTCACGCGCTGTTGCGAACCGAATTTCGGTTCTGGTTATCCCTCGGCATGCACACCGAGCTACACCTAACGCTCCTGCAGCATTTGAATCAGTAGGGTATGGCCCCAGTGGTTGGTGAGGGTGATCAGCAGGGCGGCGAGGATTAGGCTGGCGGCGGCGATCAGGAAAAGTTCGGCGATGACAAAGCCGGCGGTGGTGAGGCGTCCGCAGCCGAGGCGGAAGATGGTGGTGAGTTCCCGTGCGCGCAGGCGCAGGCTGAGGATGAAAACTAACAGGATGGTGAGGGCGGTGGAGATCGCGACGACAATAACGACGACGTCGAGCACGGTTTTGATGCGGAAGATGGCGTCGATCAGCTCCTGCATGATGAGAGGGGGGCGGATGAGTTGTCGTGTTTGACTCTGTGACGGGTTTTGATAGCGTCCGAGCAACAGGGCTTTGGATTTTTCATCCTTGGGAACGAGGATCGCCGAGCTGATGGGGAATCCACTATCGTCACCATGAAAGTGGAAACTGGCTAGATTTTTGGCAGTGATTTCAATGTAGGTGATCAACTTGGCATTGGCGGTGACTGTGTTTTTATCATCGGATTTCAAAGTAATGCTGGGATCTTTGTTTTTGCTGAGATCCTGATGCCCGTGACCGAGTCCGGCGATGACCCAAGAGGTGCGCAGATCGACAAACACAGCTTCGTCGTCAGCGGTGCCGGTGGCAGCGAGCACGCCGGTGACTTTCATTTTCAGTGGGTACTGCCCGGCGATGTCGATGAAGTTCTCGGGGGTGGAGACCAGAGAATCTCCGGCGCTGCAGTTGAGTCTACGCGCGGCGCTTGCTCCGACGACGGCTTCGCCGAGCATCGCCATCAAGCGCCCGTCTTTGATGTTCAGCTGGCGGTGTTCGAAATAATCGAGAGTGGTTCCTACGATGCGGAAGTCGCCGACTCGAAAGCCGGTGTGCAAGGGGATGGCGGTGGCGAGGCCGCTTTGTTCGATGTCGATGGCGTCTTGATAGGTGATGGAGGCGGGTTGTTTGGCGACAAAGTAGAGGTTGCTCATTGCTAGGTCGAGCGAGCTGCCGGGTGCGCCGAGGATCAGCGGGGTGTCGTCGGCGCGTGAACTGAGTTGTTTACGGCTTTGGCTGACGATGATATTAAGAAATACCGGGACAAAGAGGATGATGGCGAGAGCGATGATCAGGATCAGGCTGCGCCCTTTGTGATACAAAAGGTAGCGACCGGCGATGAAAAAGCTGTTACCGATGGCTTTGATCATGAGGTGATGAGTTTAGGGAAATCGACGACTTGGTCGAATGAGGGCAACAGGTCGTGATCGTGGGTGGCAACGATGAGCGATGCTTGGTTTTGTTTGGCTTGGTCGAGCAGGATATCGAGGATGGCGGACTTGTTGGAGGGGTCGAGGTTGCCAGTGGGCTCGTCAGCAAGAATGATCGAAGGTTGGGTGATCAAAGCGCGGCAGATAGCGGCGCGTTGTTGCTCGCCTTGTGAGGTTTGTGCGGGATGGCGGTAAAGTTTTTCGCCGATCCCCATTTGCTCTGCGAGGCTGCGCGCCCGGTCTTTCACTTCGCGGGTGAGGCTGAGACTGGCGTTGATGCGGTAGGGGTGGAGGATGTTGTCGAAGAGGTTGAGGTAGTCGAGCAGGGCGAAGTCCTGGAAGACAAAGCCGATTTTACTGATGCGGAAGAGACGTCGTTGGCGGTCGTTGAGTTGGTCGATGCGGGTGTCGTCGATTAGGATCTGGCCATTCCGGGCGGGCAGGATGCCGGCGATGAGGTGGAGCAGGGTGGTCTTGCCGCAGCCACTGGGGCCGATCAGTGCGGTGCTCTGTGTGGAGGGGATTTCGAGGTCTGCGGAAGCAATTTTAAAATCACCTGCGTGACCTTCTCCGTATTGAAATTCGACTGATGAGAGCTGGATCACTGGGCAAATACAGGGCGCAGGTTTTTGATGTTCTGCTGCATGATGCTGAGGAAATCACCTGAGTCAGGTTGATTGGCACAGGGATCGAAGACCACGCTGCCAAGGCCCATTTTTTTTAAACGCTGCACGCTTTTTTCCAGTGGAGGGCCTTCCCAGATCATCCATTGGGCGGGGTGGGTGGTGAGAATCTTTTCAAGCTCGGTCCATTGTTGCTCTTCTGGGTAAACATCGGGTTCCCATAACACGGCTTGAATGTCGAGATTATAGGCGCGGGCAAAATATTGATAAACAGGGTGTGAAGCGACGAGTTGCAGTTGGGGTTTGTTATTGGTGAGTTTTTTGAGAGCTGCATTCAAGCCGTCTAGGTCGCTGATCAGGTTTTTGAGTTGATTGGGTAGATCCGAGTTGGTTAGCGGATTTTTTTCACCGAGGGCATCTGCTAATGATTGGGCTTGGCGGGCAGCTTGTGAAAGGTCGAGCCAGGTGGTGAAGACAATGCCGTTGTGGCTGTGCGGGCCTTTGGGGCCATGTTGGTGGGTGACTTCATTTTCAATATTGATCCATTGATCCTGAAATGACGATGAGGTGTCTACGATGCGGCGGCGTGGCACGGTGACGGTATTGAGCCACTTCTCATAGGTTGCGCCGTTGAGGATCAGGGGATTGCATTGCTGGACGGTGGAGATGTCTTCAGCGGTCGGTTGCCAGAATGCGGGATCGCCGTTGATTTCCGGTAAGTAGATTTGCCCGGGGTCGGCGCTGAGGCGGCGGGCGAAATAAGCGAGCGGGTAGTTGGAAACGAAGACTTTTGATTCGGCAGCAGGGGGGCTTGCCGGTTTTTCTGATTCCGAATCACAGGATATCAGTAGGCTGAGGGCGGCGATTGCCCAGCAGATGGAATGCAGTCGTTTCATTCTTCTATGTTTTCACTTTTGTCGGCCAGAGTAGAGATGGCACCACGAACAACAGTGCCGGTGAAGATCATCGCCCAGCCGTCGAAGATCAGGTTGATGCCGAACAGAACGCCGATTGCCCAGGCTCCGGAGAGTGGCCAGTCTCTCCATAACATCAGGCCGAGCAGCAGGGTGATGATACCGCTGAAAAGAACCCAGCCCCAGCCGGATTCGGGTTTGTGTTTAAAAGCATACATGATTTTAACCAGCCCGTCGGCGACGAAGTAGCCGATCAGGATGAGGGTGAGCAGGCTGAGACCAAGAAGGGGTTTGGCAAACATCAGGCCACCGCAGATGATCGCCAGCAGGCCACTGAGGAAGGCAAAAACGGGTTTGTTCTGCCCGCTACCCTGAAAGGCGTGCAGGGTTTGGAAAATACCGCCGAATAAAATGGCTGCTCCGACAAAATATTGGATCGCCACTCCGGCGAAGAGGGGGGAGCTGATGGCAAACATGCCTAGCAGGATAGTGATGATGCCGAGAGCGACGACCCAGCCAGCGCTTTTTTTAACAACTTTGGATAGCTCTTGCTCGGGATCACTCGGCGCTGATTCGGTCTGGATAGGATTCATGGAGACAGTGTCTTGGTTGGTGGTAAATTGTCCAGCAGTGTTTAATGAAAAAAATACGGACTGGTCGCATGAAATTTCATGTATATATTCACAACGATGGCAGATGATCACAGCGTGAATAAAGAGGGAGCGGGAGAAGCGGAGATGCTGAATCTGAACCGGGTGCTGTTGGTGGATGATAATCCGACCAACTTGCAGGTCTTGTATCAGGCGTTGGAGGAGCAGGGGTATGAATTGCTGATTGCGCAGAGTGGCGAGGAGGCTTTGGAGATTGCAGGCGCTGCGAAACCTGCACTCATTTTGCTCGATATCAATATGCCGGGCATGGATGGTTTTGAAACTTGTGAGCGGCTGAAAGCTGATGAGGTGACAAAGGAAATTGCGATCATTTTTCTATCGGCAAGAGATCAGGTGCAGGATAAGGTGAAGGGGCTGCAACTGGGGGCGGTTGATTATGTCAGCAAGCCGTTTCAATTCGAAGAAGTGGTGGCGCGGGTGAATACCCAGCTTGAGCTGAGGCGGGCGAAGGAGGAGCTGCGCATGATGCATCAGCAAGCGGATTCGTTGTTGCTGAATATTTTGCCACGTTCGATTGCCGAGCGATTGAAAGAGAGTGAGCGTAACATTGTGGATAGTTTTCCCGAGGCGACTATTTTGTTTTGTGATCTGGTGGGATTCACGCCTATGGCTGCGCAGACTTCACCTGGGGAGTTGGTGAAGTTTTTAAACGGTATTTTTTCTGAAATGGATCAGCTGGCGGGCAAATACGGTTTGGAAAAAATCAAAACGATTGGTGATGCCTACATGGTGGCAGGCGGGGTGCCGGATCCCCGTGCGGATCATGCGGCGGCGGTGGCGGATTTTGCGCTGGAGTTGCTGCAGCGTTTGCCCTCTTTAGCTGAGCGAATGCAGCTGCCGGTAAAGTTGAGGATAGGCATTCACAGTGGGCCGGTGGTGGCCGGGGTGATCGGAGAGAAGAAGTTTGCGTATGATTTATGGGGCGACACGGTGAATACGGCGAGCCGGATGGAATCGAGCGGTGGAGAGGATCGTATTCATATCAGCCAGGTGACCCACGATCTGTTGGCCGAGGGTTATGAATTTGAACAGCGCGGCAATATGATGATTAAAGGCAAGGGGGAAATGGAGACCTATTATTTGCTGAATAAAAAAGTGTGAGCGACGGGATCTAAAAATGATACAATCTATTCGTAATAAAATGATGCTGTTCATCGCGGTCCCTACCGTCGCGATATATATTGGGGTGATGGTGTGGATCATGGTGTTTTCGAAAGGGCAGGCCCATCGTTTTCATCATCAGGAAATGAAAGACCGGGCGGAAACGGCGGCATCGAGGTTTGATGATTATATCTCAAAAGTTGCGAGAGTGAGCGAAATCACCGCAGGTTTTGTCTCCCGAGTGCCGGATCTTTCAGATGAGCAGGTGTTTGGCATGGTCGAAGATCTGGTGTCGGAGAGTAGTCGGATTTACGGGTCAGGGCTGGCTTTTGAACCGGGGACTTTGAAGCCCGATGGTGTTTTGTTCAGCCCTTATGCTTACCGAGTGGACGGCAAGGTGGTGAGTAAGAACATCAGCAGGGAGGTGTATGACTGGTACGGAGATGAAAAATGGCAGTGGTGGCATTTGCCCAAAAAGTTAGGCAAAGGGGTGTGGACCGAGCCTTATTTTGACAAGGGCGCAGGAGATGTGTTGATGATAACTTATTCAACTCCTTTTTATAAGGGCGGTAAATTTTATGGAGTGGCCACAGCGGATATTGATTTGGAAACGCTGTATGAAAATGTAGGGCATGAAATTGCCGGTAAGCGTACGTTTTACATATTATCCAAGGATGGGCGTTTTGTGTTTTCGCCGCATACAGAAGAGATCATGAGTAAGAGTGCGTTTGAAGTGCTGGAGAGTGAAGGTCATCCTGAGCTTGCTGACGAACTTCAGCAAATGCTGCTTGGGAAAAGTGGAGTGGTGACGGTGGGGGCTTTGTTTGAGCGTGAGCGCCACATGTATGCTTATGCCCCGATCCCTTCGACGGATTGGACCTTTGTTGCTTATATGCCCGAGTCCGAGGCTTTGGCGGGTTTTCGTCAGAATATGGTGTATGTGGTGAGTGCCTTTGTGGCCGCTTTGTTGTTGATTCTTACCACGATATGGATTGTTTCAAAACGCCTCACCCAGCCGATTGAAAAACTTCGAGATACGGTGTTGCAGGTGGCGGACGGGGACTTGGATGCTCAAGTGGACGGTAATTTTGCCAATGATGAAATTGGTGATTTGGAGAAAAATTTCAATCGTATGACTGCTGAGCTGAAGGGGCAGGTGTTGCGCCTCGCTCGTGAGGAAGCCGGGCGTGAGGAAGCCGAGGAGGAGAGTCGGGCTAATAGTGATTTTTTATCTCACATGAGCCACGAGTTGCGCACCCCGCTGAATGGGATACTTGGTTATGCGCAGATTTTGCAAAGGGATAAAGATCTGCCAAAGAGGCAACGTGGCAGTGTGGATTCGATTATCAATTGTGGGGATCACTTGTTGTCTCTGATCAATGATGTTCTGGATTTATCAAAAAGCAAAGCGGGTCATCTTGAATTGGATTTGGCTCCCTGCGATTTAAAAAAGCTCACCACAGAGGTGGGCGATATTGTGGGGCAGCGAGCTCGCAGCAAGCGGGTAGAGTTCTCCGTGGAGCTTTCAGCAGAAGTTCCACGCACGATTATTTCTGATGCGGCCAAGATTCGCCAGATACTGGTGAATTTGTTGGGCAATGCAGTTAAGTTCACTGCAAGGGGTAGTGTGAAATTACGTGTATTTAAGTCTGCGCAGGGTTTGCTGCAATTCGATGTTACGGATACTGGGGTGGGGATGAGCAAGCAGGAGATCGGACAGATCTTTGACCCTTTCAAACAGGTGAAAGCGGGCAAGGCTGCCGGGGGCACAGGATTGGGCTTGGCAATCACTGAAAGATTGGTGACACTGTTGGGAGGAAAGGTCAGTGTGGTGAGCCAAGTAGGCGAGGGCAGCACCTTTAGTGTGGTGATCCCCTTGCAGCTTGCGCCCGAAGAAGAGTTGGCTCGACTAGAAGCGGAGAGTGACAGGAATCGCCAAGTGTCGAGATTGGCGCCGGGGCAAAAAGCGACTATTCTGGTCGCGGATGA
>JAJRVS010000196.1 GCA_024277195.1 Verrucomicrobiota bacterium
AGAATTTGGGCGTGGCGTTCGTCGATGTTGTCACAGACAGCCTGACCAACGAGATGAGCGGAAATGGCATAACATTTCATGTCGTGTTTTGCCAGCAGGTCACGTTTGTCCTGGCAGTAAGCGGCGTCAGCTTTGTCGATTTCGAAGTGGTCGCCCCAGCAGCCGAATTCTACGCCGTCGTAACCAAAAGACTTGGCTTTTTCGATGATGGTTTCGCAGGGAAGGTCGGCCCACTGGCCGGTGAAGAGTGTTACGGGTCTTGCCATGATTTTAGATGATTTAGGGTTAGCGTTATTAGGGTCGCCCTTTCAGGGCTTATGAGATATTTTGGATCAATACCCAGGGCGTTGCCCTGGGCTGTTATAGGGGCACCCCTTTGGGGTTATGAGGTGGGACGGTTGAGGGGCGGGTTATTTTGTTGTGAGGTTAAAGCTCAAGGGGCTGGTCATAGGATAGCCCAGGGCATCGCCCTGGGTTTAGGTGTTATATTAATTTAGCCCTGAAAGGGCGGTGCTAAATTGGGTTGTTAAGTGATTAGATTTCAGGGAATTTGATCCATTTTTCATCTGACTGCGAGCTTTCGACGGCGGCTTGGATGAAAGCCAGGCCGATGATGCCGTCGGTGACGTCGGGAAAGTCGTAACCTTCGGCCGGTGGTTCGTTGCCTTCGATGCGGTCGTTGATCGCTCCAGCGATCGCCAGATAGATATTGGCAAAAGCTTCGATGAAGCCCTCCGGGTGAGCAAAAGGCGTGCGGCTGTTGGCCTGGGCGGCTGCGCCGAGGTAACCGTTGCCTCGACGATAGATTTTTCGCGGAGCCTGGGAGTATTTGACGATCAGCTCATTGGGATCCTCCTGATGCCATTCGAGCGAGGCTTTGGTGCCGTAAACACGAATGTTAAGATTGTTTTCATCTCCGGCGGAAATTTGTGAGGCGTAAAGGATGCCCTTGGCGCCGCCTTTGTAACGCACCAACAAATTGCCGTCGTCGTCGAGCACTCGTCCGGGAATGAAAGTGCTGAGGTCGGCGCAAAGTTCGTCGATCTCCAGTCCGGTGATGTAGTGACCGAGGTTCTCGGCGTGAGTGCCAATGTCGCCCATGCAGTTGGAAATACCATTGATCTTGGGATCGGCACGCCAGTTGGCGATCTGGCTGTCGGCGGTGCCCTCCATATCGCCGGCGGCGTAACCTTGTGGGTATTCGGTGACCACTTTTACGATGTGACCGAGTTCGCCGTCCTGAACCATGCGACGAGCTTCTTTGACCATCGGGTATCCGGTGTAGTTGTGGGTGAGGCCGAATATCAGGCCGGTTTCATCGACCAGGTCACGCAGTTCGAGGGCTGACTCAAGCGTAGTGGTCATCGGTTTGTCGCAGATGACGTGGATGCCGGCTTTGAGAAAAGTCTCAGCTACTGGAAAGTGCAGGTTGTTCTGCACCACGATGCTGACGAAGTCGATGCGCTGATCTGCTGGTAGAGCAGCTTCTTTTTCTGCCATCTCCTGATAGCTGGCATAGACTCTCGACGGGTCGAGAAAATAATCCTCGCCCGAGATACGGGATTTTTCCGGATCAGAGGAAAAACATCCAGCGATCAGATCGATTTTTCCATCAAGGTTGGCAGCCATGCGGTGGACTTGCCCGATGAAACCACCACGGCCGCCTCCGACCATGCCCATGCGTATTTTTCTTTTCATGAATTTAAGAAGGAGTCAGGATTGAGAATTCAGGATTCAGTAGTTTTTTAACAGCTGACGGGGGCTCCACTTTTGGCGCTTTCGTAGAGGGCGTCGATGATTTTCATCAGTGACAGAGCCTGGTCGGGCGTATTGAGCGGTTCTTCTTTGCCTTCGATGGCGAGGATGAAGTTAGTCGCAGAGCGGATGCGACCCATGTCTTCACACTCTTCGACGACGACAGTGCGGTTGACCGAGTTGCCGTGTTCTTGCACGTAGAGTTCGCAAGTGTCGATCGCCGTTTCATCTAGACCGTCACGAGCAAAAAGCCGTTCGACTTTGCCGCCTGCGCCAGTTCCTTGAAAGACCACGGAGACCTCTTCGCGTTTGACCATTTCCGCCCAGGAGATTTGGATGCTGAGCGTTTGTCCCGTTTTGAAAGTGATGAAGCCGTGAGCGGCTGCTTCGACATCGGTGGTGCCGCCTTCGACGTCAGGCAAGCCCCAGGGCCCCTTGAAGTTTTTGTCGGTGATGAAATTGTCAAAGGTCTGACCGAGCACGTGGGCAGGCTCTGGATTGCCCATGAAAAACAGCGCGAGGTCGAGCATGTGCAGTAGATCGATCATTGGGCCACCGCCGGACAGCGCTTTGGTAGTGAACCATCCGCCAAAACCAGGGATGCCAGTGCGGCGACACCATTTGGCTTGAGCCGAGTTGATGGTGCCAATCGTGCCGTCTTTTTGATAGCCCATCATCGCGTAGGACTCGGGACGGGCGCGGTTGTTGAAATTAAACATCAGGCGCTTGCCGGATTTTTCTGCAACAGCGATCATTTCTTCTGCTTCGGTAGCGTTGAGAGCTGGAGGTTTTTCGCAAAAAACGTGTTTGCCAGCTTCGAGCGCCTGGATGGAGATAGGGGCGTGAAATTTATTGGGAACGATGATGCTGACCGCATCCAGATCAGGCAGAGCGAGCATTTCTGCGACATCGCCGAAGACTTGCGGGATGCCGTTGGCATCGGCGACTGCCTGGGCAGCGTCCTTGTTCATGTCGGCGATAGCGATGATTTCCGCGCCCGCGTTTTTGAATCCGTCAATGTGATAACTGACCATACCGCCAGCTCCGATGATTCCTACTTTAGTTGCCATGAGTTTATAAAATTGAAGATTGAGTTCTACGAGAATTTAAAAAGAGAGAAATTATCGGAGATAGAGGCAAAAAAGGCAAATGGAGAATTGTTTTGCCCGGATTATGAGCCGATTCACCAAGGAATTGAGCCGATTGGCTTGTGGGTAGTGGCGTGATGCCGTACCCTCGGAAGCCTGAACGGGGAGTGTTTTTTTTGGAGTGGCAATTTCGACAACGATTACCGCTGCGCTGATAACGAGTCAGAAATATGCGGGACGTCGTTGAATACGGCCTAGACCGAAACGCAGTGTAGATAGGCGAAGCCAATAGTTACTTTTTCACCAAACACCCTTTAAGGGTATTTGGCGCTTGAGTTAAATGCCCTTAAAGGGTATGTTGTTTTCACGGGCAATAATCTGATGAGAGAAATAACCTTTAACGAACTTCCTCGCTTCACGAAACAAGTCGATGACGTTCTTGGCGGTGATGACGAATTGATGAAATTGCAAATCTATTTGGCTGAAAATCCAACTAAAGGAGATGTGATTCCTAAATCGCAAGGTTTGAGGAAATTGCGTTGGCAGATCTCTGGGAGAAGTAAAGCTGCTGGGGCTAGGGTGATTTACTACCGTTGGGAAGAGTTTCAAACACTCTTTGCGAGCTTTATTCAAAAAAGAAGAAAACTGATCTCACGAGTAAGGAAATCAAAAATATCAGAGAGGCTCTTGAATGAAGAGTGCGAGAATCACCCACAAAAACTACATTATGAAAAAAACTATGATCAATGAGCTAGAGCGAAGGGCGGAAGCAGTGACTCGCGGTGAAAAAGCTCCTTCGCGCGCCTGGAAGCTTAGGAAAAATGCTACTGGCGGCTGGGAGCGTATCGCTATCGATCCAGAAGACGCCAGGCAGGACAATGCACGCGCTTGGAAGGCTAACAACGATGTTGCTAAAATTAGAGCAAACTTGAATCTTACTCAATCTGCTTTTGCTGACCTTATGGGTATCCCTATAAAGACCTTGCAAAAATGGGAGGGCAACGAAACTCGGCCAAGTGGCCCAGCTCAAACCTTGCTGAAAATCGCGGCACAGCGACCTGATGTGTTGCTTGAGCTTCAGGAAGCCTAAAAAGACGCAAAAAATTGGGAAGCGGATGTTTGCATGGGCATCGGCTTTGCCCTCACCTAACTGAGACGAGTTGACAGTGGCGCTTTGAGAAAAATGGGGACGATGGTTCATCGTTGCGCATGCTTATTTCGCTACAGATGTGTGGTGGCATGGGATGCCTACAAGGTAACTGAATCAATTTTTCCCCACTAAAAGGGGATATCGTCATCCGTATCAGGCTGCCCATAGCCCGCTGGTGGTTCGCTTATAGTCTGATCTATATTTTCGCCCCCTTCGCTGGGACTCGTGCCTGCAGCAGTTCCATTTCGCTCAACTTTCCAGGCATTCAAATTCACGTAGAATCTGCTGTTGTATTCGTTGCCACGAATATCAAAATTTACTTTAACGGCATCTCCTTTGTTTAGGTCATCGAGCAGGGATGTTTTGTCTTTTAAGCACTCAAACTTCAGCATTTGAGGAAATTTTCCATCCTGGACCTCAACAACAAATTCCCTTTTGGTGAATCCGCTGTCGAATGTCTGAATCTCATTGATTAAGTGAATTGCTCCTTCGATTTCAAATCCGTTGGCCATGATAAATTAGTAGATTAGGTGTGAATGAGAGGTGATGGGTTCTCTTTGTTTTTTCAGCACGATTGCCCCCATAACCACAGTTGAATCATCAAAGGGCAAGGGAAGAGAAAAAGCAAATACTTAGCAGGCATAAATGTCGAGCGGGAAGCCGTTGGAGGATACCGCTCGGAAGAAGTATGATTTTTGAAGAAAAGAAATCAGGTATTATGGACTAAGGGCTCAGCCCTTGAATACCAAGACTTTACTCTGAGTGAAAAAACTGGGGAAGGTGGTGTCTTTGATTCTTTAAATTTGCGAATAATCAAATTAAGAACCATTCAGCTTTACCTCCCTCTGTGAAATCCCAGCTAAAGACCGTACACGCCGTAACCGAGGAACGAGGCGAAGGCGGGAGCTTGCAAGCACGGGAAAGGGTGCTTGTTTTTGATCAGCATAACTGGCGGGTGCGCTAGATAAAGAAAGTGCAAAAAAAACAAGTTTCAAAGTTTTAATAAATCATGTATCTTGGTTCCATGTCAAGTGTCAGTGTAAAACAGCAAGTGCTTCATGTCGTTCAGCGTTTGCCTGATGATATCGGTTTTCAGGACGTGAATGAGGAAATCGCCTTGTTAAATGCCGTTGCCGAAGCGGAGGAAGACATTGGAAAGGGCCTGCTCATCGACAACAAGGAAATGAAGGCTCGACTCGATGAATGGCTCGATGGATAAGCCTGAGCACATGCAATGGACGGAACGGGCGTCAGCGGATATCGAGGCCATCGTCCGTTATATCGCACGGCGTGATCCCGAGGCCGCGGGTCGTGTTGGCAGAGGGATTTATGAACGGGTGCAGATCCTCTGGGAAAACCCTGAAGCGGGGAGCTACCTTGATGAGCTTCGAGAGCAAAGCTGGCGCAAGTTAATCTATGGTCAATGGAAGATCATCTATACTTACCGCGATCAAAATATTATCGTTGGGCGTGTGTGGCCCGCGGCCATGGGGGAGGCCGATTTTACCACGCCGCTTGAATCCGGTGATTGAAGCTTATTTGAGCGAAGTGATTTACCAGCAGATGCTATCCAATGCAAAGATTGAGTTTCATGCCTTAGATGCTGCGAAAATTTATTATCGTAAAATACACTGGAAACTTAATTGTTTACGTCTCACTTGGTCTGTTTAGCCCTCTTCTCTCCAAAGCCACTGGACTCAATGAAGATGTCTTTGCCGTCAATATCCTTGGCGACGATCAGGCATTCGAGCTTGGCCTGTTTTTCGATATAAGCCAAACCGCGTTTTTTGCCCATCACGCTCACGGCGGTGGCGGAGCTGTCGGTGGTGACGGCGTTGGGACCGATGATGGTGACGCCGATGCGCTCGGTGAGACCGAGTCCGGTTTTGGGATCGACGATGTGGGAGTAGCGTTTGCCATCGATGTCGAGAAATTGCTGCAAGTCTCCTGAAGTCGAAACGGCTGCGTGAGTGAGCAGCACGGTGTCGGTGAGTTTTTTCGAGTCTTCTTTATCCAGGGATCGGATGCCGATTGCCCAGCCTAATGGTTGGCCGGGAGGGGCGTCGCCGACCACGATGTCACCGCTGCCGGCGACGAGGGCTCGCGGAAAACCTCGCTTGGTGAGAATGGCGAGTGCGGCATCGGCAGCATAGCCTTTGGCGATGCCGCCAAAATCGAGGCGCATGTGATCGACGGCGAATTTGACGGCTTTCTTTTGGGTGTCGATGGCGACTTTTTGGTAGCCAGTTTTGGCGAAGGCGTCTTGGATGCGATCGGGACGTGGCAGGCGGCGGTCACGTTTGCTCAAACGCCAGTTGCGGATGTGTGGACCTGCAGTGACGTCGAATGCGCCATCAGTGGCAGCTGAGAGTTGTTGGCTGATGCTTAGGATGTTGATGAAATCATTGCTGGCGGGCAACCAGGTGTCCTTGGGCTTGCGGGTGATCAGTAGCAGTTCGGAGTTGAGCTCGTAATCTGATAGGATGGAGTTGAGCCGACCGATTTCTTCAAATGCGGCATCGGCGGCGGCGCGGGCTTTTTGACTGTCAGCTGGATCTGCCCAAAGGCGGATGGTGAACAGGGTGCCCATGCGCGGTTTTTGGAAGGATAGCAGGATGGGTTTTGAGTTAGTAGGTGGTTTGGGTGATTGGGCGATGGAATGATCGAGGAATAAAAAGAGGCTGCTCAGGATGAACAGGTAGTTTCGAAGTGGCTGCATTTGGTTGAAAGTTGATGGGGAAGAGGTGATCGCGCCCGCTGCGCTCAAGGCGCTAAGACGCAAAGGGGGGAGAAGAGAAGATGTTTTTTAAAGGTCGTTTACTACTCTTGTTTACTCTACACGGCATTTTCTGAAATTGAAGAATCAAACCACTGATTTCACTGATAGAAAGAAGAATTGAAGTGAAAGATAGTAATTATCAGTGCCGATCAGTGGTGATTCCTTTTCTCAGTAATCGTCATCTTCGGGGATCACGCCTTTGCTCCAGTAGTCGTGCATGGCTTTGGCGGAGGGGATCTTTAGTGGGCGGACGAGGCGGAAGCCGAGCCATTCGGCATCGGTGTGGTACCAGATGGATTGGGGCAGTTGAGGGTCGGTCATTTTCCAGCTTTTGTCGGATTGGACGCGCATCGCACTGCGGCAGTCTTTGGCGTAGTCATACCATGAACCTCCGCGTGCCACCCGCGGGTAGAGTTTGTCGGCTTTGACCCAGGGATTACTGACGGCTTTTTTGCTGTAGGGCGCGTGTTGGTCGAGCACCCACTCGAGCACGTTGCCGTGCATGTCATAGAGACCCCAGGGATTGGGCTTTTTGGAGCCTACCTTGGCATACTGATCGGCATCGAATACGGCGTAATCCTTGAGATCGGCGGGATTGTCTCCAAAAGAATAAGCGGTGGTGGTGCCAGCACGACAAGCGTATTCCCATTCGGCTTCGGTGGGCAGGCGGTAGAAGTGCCCGGTTTGCGCGCTGAGCCACTGGCAGAATTTGTTGGCGGCGTGTTGGGTCATGCTGATCGCGGGAAAGCCGTCGGTGCCCATGCCGAAGCTCATTTCCATGTAGGGAGTGGTGGGAGCGGAGACGAGTCCTTGTGTCTCCAGATCTTCGCGGACTTTTTCAGGGAAGCCGTCTTTACGCCGAGGCACGTCGGTGATTTCGTATGGTTCATACATGTCCCAAGTGACTTCAAATTTACCCATCCAGAATGGAGCGATGGTGACCTGATGTTGCGGGCCTTCGTCGGGGTTGCGGCCTTTTTCTGAGGATGGGCTACCCATGGTGAAAGTGCCGCCTTTGATGGCTACCATTTCAAAATCAGCACCATTTAAGGGGACCTTGCTTTTGTAGTCTTTCATGGTGGCCTCGCTATTTTTTTGAGTGCTAGCGAGGATTTTTTGGTGGATTTTAGTGGTGAGAGTGAGGTCGTCTTTGGGGCCTTTTTCTTCCGCGAGGGGCAGTTTATAATTTTTTGGCCAAGGGGCTCCGGCTTTGATCCATTTGTCCAGTGTGGCTATTTCTGCGGATGAAAATTCACCGCCTTTGATCAGGATGGGTAGCGCGGTGAGAGTGAAATTGCCTGCAGGTTGGGTGATGGGCTGGATTTTTCCTTCGAGAGGCAGTTGGTAGTCTTGTGGCCACAGGGATCCCTGTTCGATCCAGGTCTGGATGGTGGAGATTTTACGTTCGGAAAAGGGTGGACCTTTTTTTAGAATAGGTAGCACATTGACTTTGAACTTCAGGCGTGGAACGGAGATCAGCTCGATGTCGTCGGGCCACTTGGCACCTTCTTTGACCCAGGCTTCGAGGATATCCTGTTGGATTTTGGTCAGGGGAGCGTTGGTTTTTGGTTTGGCGGGCATGACGTCGCCATCGGCGGGTTCGGTAGTCATCCACCAGACAGGTGATTCGTTAGGGGCGCCGGCGACGATGGAGGGATTGTAGTCATTGCCTCCTTTGAAGGCTAATTCTTTGGTATCCATGCGGTAGTCGCCGCCTTCTTTTTCATTGCTGTCTTCGTCGTGGCAATGGATGCAAGCGGCTTCGAAGATGGGCTGAACATCTTTGGTAAAATCGATGTTTTTTGGCAGGCTTGTTTTTTCCTGCGCATGGCTTGGCAGGGAAAAGACGATGGAGGTTAGTAGGGCGGAGGTGAAAAAATGGGATAGGGGGGGATTCATAATGTTTGAAGAGGGAGGCAATATACGAAAAAGACGAACGGGTGCAAGCGATGCACCGGTTCGTCTTTTGTGTCCGATAGGACTGCGTGGAGTGTTTTTTAATCTTCGTCGGGGATCACGCCGATGTTCCAGAATTTGTGCATTTCTTCTGCGGACGGAGTTTTCAGTGGGCGAACTAAGCGGAAGCCTAGCCATTGCGCGTCGGTGTGATACCAGATGGATTTGGGCAACTGGGGATCTTCCATTTTCCAATCCGCCTCAGACTGGTAACGGATCGCACTGCGACAATCGGCAGGGTAGTCATACCAGGAACCGCCGCGAGCTACACGTGGGTAGAGTTCGGTTGGCACGGACCAAGGATTATTGGTGGCGTCCTTTTTGTAAGGAGCATATTGGTCGATGACCCATTCGATCACATTGCCGTGCATATCGTAGAGTCCCCACGGGTTGGGTTTCAGAGTGCCTACTTTGGAATACTGATTGGCATCAAATATTCCGTATTCTTTCAGTTTGGCAGGATCGTCGCCAAAGGAATAAGCGGTTTTGGTGCCAGCACGAGCGGCGTATTCCCACTCGGCTTCGGTGGGCAAGCGATAGAAATGTCCGGTTTGGGCGCTGAGCCACTGACAGAATTTATTGGCGGCGTGTTGGGTCATGCAGATGGCGGGGAAACCGTCAGTTCCCATGCCGAAGCTCATTTCCGAGTAGGCGGTGGTGGGCGCGGAAACGAGTTTTTCGAGCGGCATGTCTTCGCTCACTTTTTCTGGGAAGCCATCTTTGCGACGAGGAACATCGGTGGTGCCGTATGGCTCATACATGTTCCAGGTGACTTCGTATTTACCCATCCAGAAAGGAGCGATGGAAACTTTGCGTTGTGGACCTTCATCATCGGCACGCTCTTTTTCAGAATCGGGGCTGCCCATCATGAACTCGCCGCCTTTGATCGCGACCATGTCGAACTTCACTCCTGATAGGGGTATCGTGCTTTCATAGTTTTTCATCTCGCCTTCCGCTTTTTCTTTGGTCGCGGCAAGAATTTTTGTGTGAATTTTAGTGGTCAGGGTGATGTCGTCCTTGGGGCCTTTTTCTTCAGCGAGAGGCAACTTAAATCCTTTGGGCCAGGGGGCACCTGCTTCGGCCCATTTGCTGAGACTAGCGATTTCGGTGACTGAGAATTCGCCACCTTTTTTCAACAGTGGCAATACAGATACGGTGAAGTTGCCAGCAGGCTCGCTGATGGCTTTGACTTCACCTTCGAGTGGAAGCTCATATTTAGCGGGCCAAGTGGCACCTTGGTTGATCCAAGTTTTGATGGTGCCGATTTTTTTCTCTGAAAAAGGAGGGCCTTTTTTCAAGATGGGCAAAATGTTGACTTTAAACTTTAGGCGTGGTGTCTCAACTAGATCCAAGCCGTCCGGCCATTTGGCACCTTCTTTCACCCAAGCTTCGAGGATATCCTGCTGCAGTTTGGTGATCGGTGCATTGGTTTTGGGCTTGGCGGGCATGACATCACCGTCAGCGGGCTCGGTGGTCATCCACCAGACGGGTGATTCATTGGGGTCGCCTGCCACGATGGAAGGGTTGTAGTCTTTGCCACCTTTGAACGCCAGTTCTTTGGTATCCATGCGGTAATCACCACCGTCTTTTTCATTACTGGCTTCGTCGTGACAGTTGACGCAAGCGGCTTCGAAGATCGGTTGCACGTCTTTGACAAAGTCGATATTGCTGGGTTTGTCAGCGGCTTGTGTGGTGAAGGCGCTGCTGGCGAGCAGGGCGGTGGCAAAAAAGGTTGGGCGGGAAAGTTTCATTGGCTATAGATGGATAGTCAGGGTCAATATTAGTTTCAGGCTGTTACAGGATAAAAAGTGATATCCTGTGACAGGGCGTAAACCGTTAGAGAGAATTTGGCCTTCGTCAACTGGCCTGATGGTGTTAGTTCTATGAAAAGCGCAAAATAGGGGTAAAAAAGTGGATTGGTGTATTTTTGTAGTTTTGTTCGCATTTTGAGACATTGTTAAAATCAAAGCCCTGAATGGATATAATGACCCTCAGCGCTTTAGTGCCGCCCATTCAGGGCTAATGTGGGTCTCTCGACCAGACCCAGGGCGATGCCCTGGGCTATTATAGAACTACCCCGTTGGGGTGTGATAACTGACGCATTGTTAAGATTTTGTGATTTGCCTATATTTCAAATTTATTCCTTTGCCTGCCGCGTATGCGTGGTAGGGGGACTGATTTGTATTATTTTTACGACCTGTTTTGCTAATAAGAATCAAGCTGCAGCCGCAGCGCAGCAAGACACAACGTGAAGGCAGATGAATAGGAAGTGAAAATATTCCTGTTTGTCTGATCCCGTAGCAAAAGAATCGTGTGTATTTATTTTTTTGTGACAAAAATGGGGGTTTGTCCCTACAAGATAAAGGGAAGTCTTTTTCCGTTTATTTGATTATGAAAAAAAACCAGCTATTTTTGTTATGTTTATTTGTCAGCACTTCGCTTTTTGCTGACGAGCGGCCCAATATGCTGTTTCTTTTTTCAGATGACCATGCTTTGCGCACGATTGGAGCTTACGAAGGTTCTATCAATGAGACGCCGCAGTTGGATCGCATCGCCAGTGAAGGTGCGATTTTTGACCGCTCGTTTAATGTCAATTCGATCTGCTGTCCGAGTCGTGCGGCGATCCTGACGGGCAAACACAGTCATGCCAATGGCATCACCGGTAATGGCTCGGCGTGGGATGGCGAACAGTGGGTGTATTCCCGTGAATTGGGCAAAGCGGGGTATCAGACGGGATTGATTGGAAAATGGCATCTCAAGGGCAATCCGACGGATGAGTTTCAACACTGGGAAATTCTTTCGGGCAAATCGGGGCAGGGGTCTTATTATAATCCCGAGTTTCTCAGTGGCAGTAAAGGAGAGTCGACGGTGGAGGGGTATTCGACCAACATCATCACGGATAAGGCTCTCGATTGGATGAAGAACAGGGATACAAAAAAACCATTTCTGTTGTGTGCCAATTTCAAGGTGCCGCATATTCACCGCATTCCTTCGCCGACCCACATGGGGGGCTACGATGATGTCGAAATAGCGGAGCCGAATACGCTTTTTGATGATTTCAGTAGTCGCCAACCTTTTGTCAAAGATACTTGGATGGGGCTGAGGGGGATGAAAGAAGGGGTGCTTAATATTGCTGCATCGAAAGCGGAGTTGGAGAAAAATCCGCAGCTGACTCCGAAATTTCTCAAGGAGATGACATCTGCTCAACGGGATGCCTGGCATGCGGCTTACGATCCACGTAATCAGGAATACCGGCGACTCAAGCAAGCCGGACTGCTGGAGGGGCAGGCGGGTTTTCGTTATACTTATCAGCGTTTTATCAAAGACTATTTGCGTTGCATCGACGGGCTGGATGAAAATGTGGGACGATTGCTGGATTATTTGGATGAGGCGGGATTGAGTGAAAATACATTGGTGGTTTACAGTTCGGATCAGGGCTTTCTCACGGGAGAACACGGCTGGGCCGAGAAGCGTTGGATGTATGAAGAGAGCTTTCGTTCACCCTTGCTGATGCGCTGGCCGGGTAAGATTAAACCTGCGACGCACATTTCCTCGCTGGTGCAGAATATTGATTTAGCGCCGACATTTCTCACCGCTGCCGGGCTGTCGGTTCCGGAGGAGGTGCATGGACGGGCCTTGCAGCCTTTGTTTTCCGGCCAGGCTCCGGTTGATTGGCGCAAGGATATTCTCTACACCTATTATGATGGGGGGACTCCGCAGGCGCGCGGTTCCTATAATATGCCGAGGCATATGGGGGTAAGGGATGAGCGCTACAAATTGATTCATTATTACGACTACGATGCCTGGGAGTTGTATGATTTGAAAAAGGATACGCGTGAACTTTCCAATCGCTATAAGGATCCTGCTTATCAAGAGGTGTCCAAGCGCCTGAAACTGCGGCTTGATGCGCTCAAGAATCAATACGATCTACCAGACCCCCCTGCGCTTAAGAAGAAGAAAAAGAAACGCAAACATTAAACCTCCCAATCCTTGTATATTTTATCAAAATCTATCATGCGCTATATTTTAATATTCGTGTTTTGCACGCTTGCGACTTTTGTCAGATCGGCTGAATCGCCAACTAATATCT
>JAJRVS010000197.1 GCA_024277195.1 Verrucomicrobiota bacterium
CTCGGGTTGCCTAAATATCTCGCCCGTGTTGTCGCCGTCATCAAACTACGAAAACCACCTTCTCCACCACTGTGTAATCCTCCCCAAGTATTGGCAAAATTCAACCTAGTGGTAACCCACCCCTGCCACCTGCCTTCAGTTGAAACCATGAAGGGATTTCCTATGTATGAGGAATTTAATATATTACTTCTGAAAGAACTAATCGAAGTATTATGAAAAGTAACATTCGTGACTCCCGGCCCAAAAAACAATCCGCCGGTATCAACTTCAATCAACATATCCGGACTGATCGGCACCCAGCCTTGACTTGGGCTGAACAAACGAATCAGCATAGCGACCTGAACCAATTTTTCGTGTACTGCTCCGGGTTGATATCTTAACCGCATTGCCTCAAACTTAATTTTCTCATTCGCTCTAGGAAAAGGATCTCCAGGATAATACAAAGGAGGTGTGGCGGTGGGCTGCATCGCACTGAGCAGCAAATAATTCCAATTGCGGCGATCCGTCGCCAGATCAAACCTAGGTCTGTTATTATCATACAAATTTATTAACCATTGCGGCCAGGTAGCTTTTTTAGAAATGTCCAGATCCAATGTATCCAAAGGAGGAAAATTACTATAATCTCGCAATCCTCCTGTCCCATTATAACTATAATTACCTGCTCCTGTATCCAATGGTGTATTATTACCAGGCAATAATCCGTCCAACGGATCCGCATTACAAATCGCCATGAACGACACTTCCGCGATCGTATAAAAACGACCAAAGCCTTTGGTATTCACCCCCTGATGACTAATCTTGATCGGCGTCACCTGACCGTGCCCCATATGCAAACCTCGGCTATTACCATCCGCTTGCCGATAATTAGTATAGGTCTTGTGGTCATTTGCATTATCCGCTCTGAATGACGCTTTCCAACCCTCTGGATTGCTCTCGGTGATATTCACCGTGTCATCAAAAAGATTAGTCGAACGAATGTAATCAAAAATTTCAGTCAATAACTGGTTCTGGTTTTTATTGCCGTATTTGCCTCTAAAACTCCCGCCAAAACCAGGAATGGGCGTTTCCATCAAATTATCGAGGTAGGTATACAATTGCCTGTTGCGTACGATATTGTTATAATCAAAAGTCGTGCTATCCGCATTTTCACGCTGAAAATGGTAAATATTCCGCTTGTCGTAGTCATTGCTAGAAGCTTGATTCACCCCCACCTCGGCAGTGAACCTAATCAAATTATCAAAAGCCGTGGTATATGCCTCGTCTGATGTATTCTTCTTATTATAAGTCGGCCAAATACTCACCCTTGGGGTATTAAACAAAGTCACCTCCGGAGCCCGGCTGGTGGCCGTCAGGAAAAATCGGGCGCGCTCCAGCAGTTGCGCCACTCCCCCGCCCTTCATGTATTGCGTAGGAAATTCATTCTCCGTCCTATCCGGGCGCAAAATAAACTCATCCAAAGAAGGGTAGAGCCGATCCTTGTCCGGAACCAAACCATTGGGCTCCTGGGCTTTCATTGAACCCGCACGCGAACCTCCACCCACCACCCGGGGGGTCAGTTTATAAATCATGTCCATCGCTTTGCGATTAAGCACAATATCCTCCTTGCCAGGAAAAAATACTGGTGACAAGGAAGTGGTCGCTGGATGCGCTGGGTAACGCTGCCACTCATGTGCCGCCGGTTGATAACGACCAAAATTCCGGTCAATGTCTCCACCAGTGCGAGGCGTGTCCCACACCATACCGCCGGCCGCGGTATTCACATTCAATTTCGAGGTCTCGTCATCCGTCCAAAAAGCCACCCGGCCAACGATCGGGTTCTGCTCGGTCGGGCTTTTCCCACCCGCCAATGGTTTGAAGCGCCCTTTGCCTCCGCTGCCACCCGCCTCCATATATCCCATCGTGCCGTCCTCCAACTGATACAGCCATTTCACTGGCATCGGCAAGCTATCCGCCTGAGTATCCGCTCTTTTCACCGCCTGTGCCAAAGGGCTTTTGCCAACCGCAGCCGTGCTGTAATCAAAACCATCTATTTGCTGCACACTCTTAGCGCGGGGATCCACAATCGGATAAAACACTTTATTCCCCCGAATCACCGGCTCATTCAAATCAACAAAAACAGAGGGACTGGAAGACCATGCTTTCAGCTCCGCCACATCCTTGAGCACCAAATCCGCTTCCACCGTCTCAATCATCCGCTCATCGGAATAGAGCTTGAAGCCTCTGGTCATCGTGCCATCCACAGCATAGTGCCGAATCACCCCCGGTTGGGATGCCCAACCATACTCCTTCGCTTTTGGTGGTACGGGTTGCCCCCACGAACCCGTTGTCGCGCTACGAATCTGCCCGATCACCATATTCACCGCCGTTTCCGACAAATGTTTGGCTTCCATGCCTTGAGAATAACTGGTCGCCGATTCCAACTCACTCTGCGCCATAGTAAAAAACGTCAGCACCAGAATAGTCGCCAGTGACATCACCGTCAGCACCGTGAGCAAGGCCACCCCCTTCTTTTTCTGACGCGCTGGTCGTTGCTCCCTCAGCCCCTTAATCTTCATTTTTGTTTTCATGGCTCAATTATTCAAAGGTTTTACAGTAATAACTTACTCGATATCAATTGTTTTACAATGTAAATGCCGTAAACACAATGTTAATACAAGAAAAAAAGCATTTATTTATAGAATTCCTCTATTTTAGCGGGTTTCATTGAATAAAATTCCCACTGGAACCCTTTTTTTTACTCGGTGCAAAATCAGTCGGATCGGTATTTCCACCCGATTTCAAAATATCCCGCTTCAAGCGTTGGATTTTCCCTCTAAGCATCGAAGTTTGAGAACTAGTCAAGGCTCCTGCAACCAGTTCCTTTTCGAATTCCGCCACTTTCTCCTCCAATCTCAGCAAGGATTTTTTGCGGCTTTCCTCCCGAATGTCATCATTTGATTTAACCAGCTTCTCCGAAACCGGCAGCATTTTCACGAATTCCTGATCCGTATCCGAAAGCTTTTCAATAGCCAGGGTAAAAGCCTTTTGATCCCGCTTTCTCACAATCGCGACATGGGTCGCCGAACGCTTGATAATCCTCACATCCAATTCCCTCCCATCTTTCCCCGTGATCACCCGTTCAATCGGCAAAGATAAAACCGGCACAAAAACCTCAACCGGTTCTACCTCGGAAGACTTCCTACGTTCCACCACCGTCCCCACCTCCGGCTTTTTACAACCCACCACACCCATCGCCAAAACCCCGGTCACAATCATCACTAATTTCATAAGCAGAACAAAGCCAATAAACAAAGCAGGTCAACCCGTAGAACAAATTTTCATATTTGTTCACCCACCGTCCCCTCCACCCCCAATGACAGAATTGGAATTCTATCCTACGCCCCCACCCCGTAGAACAAATTTCCATATTTGTTCACCCATCGTCCCCTCCACCCTCAATGACAGAATTGGAATTCTATCCTACGCCCCCACCCCGTAGAACAAATTTCCATATTTGTTCACCCACC
>JAJRVS010000198.1 GCA_024277195.1 Verrucomicrobiota bacterium
CCCATTATAGGATCGCGGACGATCTGTCGCGTATATGCGCATCAGCAAGGAATATTTAATGATAGCATCCACACATTTGAGCGTGCGGCTATCCAATCTCGGTCGGATCCTTTTTAGAGCGGAAGCTGCATCGGCGTACTCATCGCCAGCCAGAGGATCGCTGATATCAAATTTCTTCTGCCGGATAGCACGTAACAAAGGCTCTGCGGTGCGATCTATATTTTCCACCGAACCCAATAAACTCAGTTTTTTCGGCGTCCGCCCCATCGAAGCATCCAAAAGAAATTTTGCCGACAAGTGGTTGGGCGTGAGTTCCAGGCATTTTTTAAGTCGCCCCCGGACATGGGAATTTCGCAAATACTTGATCCCGCCAGGTCGATTCAAAACCTCCTGCACTTTGCTAAAAGTCTCGATGCTCTCCTTGATCTGCGCATCCCGCTTATCATGCACCGCCGCCAATGCCCAGGCATCTTCAAATTTCTCAAGTGAAAAAATCTGAATGCGCGTCATCGCCAGCGGCCCTTCGACGATCATCAAGTCGCTGATCACTCTTATATTGGATGCCGGAATACCAATCACATTGCAATCCCGCCGCGCCGCTCCACGTAGCTTACCTGTGATCCCGCCCACTGGCTGCACCGTTCCATCCGCGTTCATGTCACCGGTCACTGCGATATCCGGATCGAGCTCTCCCCCTTCCAATAGGGAATTAAGCAAAAGAGCGCAGGCCACCGCTGCCGAGGGGCCGTCCTTGGAAATATACTGCTCTTCAAAACTGATCTCAACCTGATAACCCGCCGGCAAGGTTTCATGCTGCAAGCGCAGATACTTGACCACTTTCTCCAAAGCGGTGCTCATGTCATCTCCCACACTTTGATCAAATCCTACACTCATTTCGTAAGAGCTGCTCGACTTTTCAGCGGTGGCATTCATCTGCGATGCTTTACCCGCAAAAGTATTGGCTTCGAGCTGTTGAACCAATAGCCCCTTCACTTTGGACTGCAAGCGAGCTAACTTTTTCGAAGTTCCTTCACGTTGGATTTTCTCCATTTTTGAACTTTCTTCCACCTCCTCAATTCTTTTTTTCTCACCTTCGATGATCGACGACCAAT
Source organism: Verrucomicrobiota bacterium (assembly GCA_024277195.1). GTDB lineage: Bacteria > Verrucomicrobiota > Verrucomicrobiia > Verrucomicrobiales > DEV007 > JAADHD01. The sequence goes on from JAJRVS010000198.1 coordinate 1,113, forward strand.
CTGGCTTCAGTTCTTTTTTCTTTGAAAAAACAGCCAGCTCGTATTTACGATCCAAGTCATCCGGCTCTATCGCCAAATATATCGACATCAAATAAGCCGCCACGGTGAAATTATCCTTATCCGCCCCATCCGCTTGTTTGAGCTCATCAGCCAAACGCCAAAGCCGACCTGCCATCGCGCTGATATCCCCCCAACTCTCGGGAAAAGATTTTGGTCTTTTATTCTGAATCAACATTTCATTCGCCATGAAAGCGCGCTTGTTCAGAGAGTCCAAGCGCAAAGCAATCGCCAAAGCCTTTGCCTTAACCTCCATGCTGCTATCTTCTGACACAGCAACCGCCGTCAGTGCATTCACGATTTCAGCTTTGCGATCATCCGGCAATTTGACTTTATCCACATCAAACGCCTGCCATTCCAATTCCGGTTTTTTGTATTCACGCTGCTCTGTATCCTCGGAATCTTGTGCATGCAGTAAAGGCGCGTTGGCGCCTGACAAGGTGATTCCCAGCAAACACAAACAAGCACACCCAATGACTCGCCCCATCACATTTTTTATTTTTCCAAAAACCAACATAACCCTAGAGCTGACAGTATATCAGCAGGTTAGCTATGGGTAGTATTTTTGACAACAAAAAACATCTACCTACTGGAGACTGCTTTCCCCTCATCAAACAGGCCGCCGGAGCGGCCGCGCTACAAGCCTTTCCTCTCGGGCAAGGGCTCGTTGAGGTATTTTTGGATCACTTCAGTCACCCGCTTTACAATCACGGCAAACATCTTTGCCCCCTTCTCCGCTGTGGCGAGGTCGGGGCGGCCGGTCGCTCCGTTCTCGGTACGCTGCGCCATGTCGCGGCAGATCATCAACCCATCACTGTCATCCGGCAGATAGCCTGATAGATTCGGCATCTTCGCAGCCAGTTCGCTTTGCACCAGTTCCGGGCGTAGATGAAGCATCAAGGAAGTCTCCGCTTCACAGGCATGTCCCAGGGTTTTGATCTCCCCTTCCATGCAAGCGGCGAGTTCTTTTTCCGCACTCGACCAATAGGATCCAGCAGTTAGCAAAACTTCCGGATACACAGGCTGCAAACGGCGCAAGGCCACCCGCATCGGATCGATATTGCCACCATGCCCGTTCAAGAGCAATACCCGGCGGAAACCGTTTTTAAGCAAGGGCTCGAGAATTTCGCAAATCAAAGTTTCGTAAGTCGCCAAATCTGCGGTCATCGTCGCTTGCCACGGCAAATGATGATGACTCGCGCCCAACCACAGTGTTGGCAGCAATAACATCTCCTCCGTCAACTTTGACTCCACCGCTTCCGCCACCGCTTCACAAATAATGCTGTCGGTGCCCGTAGGCATGTGCGGCCCGTGTTGTTCACAGGCCGCCAGAGGCAGCACCAACATCGTCGATGCGCGGTCAAGATTGCGAATGCTGGGGGCAGGCGATTCGTGAAACTTCATGGCTTCGCAGTTCTTATTTACTCGCAGCAGCAGCTACTTCCTGCTCTTCATCGTCTTTGATCTTCACCCCAACGTCAGACTTGGCCTGCACTTTGACAAACTGCGTCTGGTATTCGTCCCACTTAGCCAGAATCTCGCGGGCGCGATTACTGTCGGTGTACTCAAGGTGCTGATAAATCAGTTCCTTCAACGCAGTGATATCCGCTTCATCGGTCAACGCCACTGTCTCGGTCATTTCGGTATTATGGCGACTGGCAAAACGACCTTTGCTATCAAGCACATAGGCAATACCTCCACTCATTCCTGCCCCAAAGTTCTTGCCGGTCGAGCCGAGGATCACCGCAACACCATTGGTCATGTATTCACAACCATGATCTCCACAGCCTTCGACCACCGCGATGCCACCCGAGTTGCGAACACAAAAGCGCTCACCGGCTCGACCACGGGCGTAAAGGTTGCCGCCCGTCGCTCCATAAAGGCAGGTATTACCAATAATGGAATTTTTCTCAGCAACAAAATCCGCATGAGCTTTATCAGCCGGACGGACAATGATTTCTCCTCCACACATGCCTTTGCCCACATAGTCGTTGGCCTCGCCCAAGAGCCTCAGCCTCACTCCACTCACCAGAAAAGTGCCGAAACTCTGTCCTGCACTACCGGTCAAGGTGACATCCAGAGTTCCCTTCGGCAAACCGTGATTGCCCTGATGATAGGCAATGTCACCAGAGAGTTTGGTTCCGACATTACGATGAGTATTTTTGATTTTATAACTCAACTCTATTTTTTTCTTACTTCTCAGAGCAGGAATAGCGTCTTGAATGATTTTGTCATCCAAGGGGCGCTCGTGCAAACCGTCATTGCGTTCAAAACGACAGATACGCGGCAGCTCTTCTTCGGTGTCCGCATTCACATCATGCAGCAATTTTGAGAAATCTACAGAATTCGCTTTAGGGTGCCCGGGCACTTCAAGTTGTTCGAGGAACTCAGGTCGCCCGATCACTTCGTCCAAGCTGCGTGCGCCAATGGAAGCCAGGTGCTCTCGCACTTCCTGCGCCACCGCGTTGAAAAAATTGATCACATTCTCAACCGAGCCTTTGAACTTGCCACGCAATTTCGAATCCTGGGTGGCGATGCCAACCGGACAAGTATTCAGATGGCAACGACGAACCATGACACAACCCATAGCCATCAAAGCGATGGTGCCGAAGTTGAACTCTTCCGCGCCCAGAATAGCCGCGTGCATGATGTCCATGCCATTGCGCATACCTCCGTCCGTGCGCAAAGTCACCCGGTCGCGCAAACCATTGAGCATCAGCACCTGTTGAGTTTCGGCCAGACCGATTTCCCAAGGCATACCGGCATTTTTGATCGAACTCAGAGGCGAAGCCCCGGTTCCTCCGTCATAACCACTGATCAAAATGATATCCGCATTGGCCTTGGCCACGCCGGCTGCGATGGTGCCCACTCCAGTAACAGAGACGAGCTTCACCGTTATGCGGGCGCGTGGATTCACTTCTTTCAAGTCATGAATCAACTGGGCCAGATCTTCGATCGAATAAATATCGTGATGCGGTGGTGGGCTGATCAAAGTCACTCCCGGTTGGGTATTGCGCAATTTGGCAATCAGACCGTTCACCTTGAAACCTGGCAACTGGCCGCCCTCACCAGGCTTAGCCCCCTGCGCCATTTTGATCTCCAGCTCTTCTGCGCTCGCCAAATATTCAGCCGACACCCCAAAACGCCCCGAGGCGATCTGTTTGATCTTGCTGTTTTTATTGGTTCCAAAACGGGCAAAATCCTCGCCACCTTCACCGGAATCCGATTTGCCGCCGATCGCATTCATCGCCATCGCCAACACCTCGTGAGCCTCTGGACTGATCGCGCCCATCGACATCGCCGCTGTGGTGAACCGCCGACGGATATCCTCGGCAGGCTCCACTTGCTCAATCGGGATTGGACCTTTTGCCTTGGGCACCAAGCCAAACATATCATGCAAAGCGAGCGGCTTGTTCGCTTTGAGGTCACCTAGGTAAGCATTGTAATCCTCTTGCTCTCCCGTTTTGACAAAATTATGGAAGCTCTTCACCACCGGCCCGTTCACCGCATGGCGCTCGCCATTGCGACGATAACGGTAGTTGCCCGGATCGCCCAGCTTGATCGGCGTCTCAGTTTCTTCGCCCGACACCGCTTGGGCAAAAGCGTCCTGATGACGCTGCAAGCTTTCAGCCGCGATTTCCTCAAAACCAATGCCAGCCACCTGCGAAGGTGTGCCGGAAAAACAACGGTCCATTACTTTTTCTCCCAAACCAATCGCTTCGAAAATCTGTGCTCCTTGGTAACTGTTAAGAACTGAAATGCCCATTTTGGACATGATCTTCAACACCCCTTTTTCCAAAGCGGTGCGGTAGTTCACCAGCGCATCGGTTACAGAAATTCCCTCGAAAGTGTTTTTGCGATCATTTTCGATCAACTCCCGCACTGTTTCCTGAGCCAACCATGGGCAAATCGCGGTAGCTCCAAATCCAAGCAGACACGCCATCTGATGCGTATCCCGCGCCTCGGCGGTATCGATCACCAAACTGGTCAACATACGTTTGTGCTGACGGTTAAGATAATGGTGAACCCCACCTGTAGCGATCAAGCTTGGCAAAGCCACTCGCTCATGACTGATTGCCCGATCAGATAACACCAGCACCTTGGTGCCGGCATCGATCGCCGCTTCCGCCTCGCTGCAAACCCGCTCAAGAGCAGCTGCCATACCCGCCTGACCCTCCGAAACCAGCCAGGTGGTGTCGATGGTTTTCACTGGATAATCAGCGTGCAAGGTTTTCAGTTTCTCCAACTGCTCGGTGAACAAAAACGGTGTCTCCAGATGAATCACCTGGGCATGCTCCGGAGTTTCAGTTAACAAGTTGTGCTCCGGCCCTAGATCCATCGCAATCGACATCACCAGACGTTCGCGGATCGGATCGATCGGCGGATTAGTCACCTGGGCAAACAGTTGTTTGAAATAGGTGTATAACAACTTGGGACGCAAAGACAAAACCGACAGTGACGCGTCGTCGCCCATCGAATAGGTCGCTTCCATCGCTGTCTTGAGCATTGGCGATAGCACCATGTCCAGCTCTTCTTTGTTGTATCCTGAAGCCACTTGATTTTGCGACACCGTCAACAAATCAAGATCCCCGACAGGTTGCTCTGGTTGAGTATCCACCAACTGATCAAACTCAATCCGGTTATCCTCCAACCATTGCCCGTAAGGTTGCTGCGAAGCCAAACGCTCCTTCAGTTCTTTATCCCGCACCACCTCGCCTTTTTCGAGATCGACGTAAATCATTTGTCCCGGCCCGAGGCGACCTTTTTCGACCACCCGTGCGTCATCCAGGCGCTCGGAACCAAACTCCGAACCCAGACAAAAAATGCCGTCGTCAGTAATTTTATAACGTGCCGGACGCAGCCCATTACGATCCAAACTGGCTGCGATGTTTTTACCATCCGTGTAAGCCAAAGCTGCCGGACCATCCCATGGCTCGGAAAAACAACGATGATATTTGTAAAAAGCCGTCACCTCCTCGTTCGCCGAAGGGTCAGTCCTCCACGCCGCAGGCACCAACATCGCCATCGCATGCGGGATCGAGCGCCCAGACAAAACCAGAGCCTCAAAAGCATTGTCCAAACTAGCCGAGTCCGAACCATCGGGATCGATCAAACCTTTCAGCAATTTGATATCCTCTCCCCACAGCTCGCTATCAAAATCCGCCACCCGCGATCCAAACCAGTTGCGGTTGCCCTTGAGTGTATTGATTTCACCATTGTGGGCGAGCATGCGGAACGGTTGCGCCAGCGCCCAGGTTGGAAATGTATTGGTGCTGAAACGCTGATGATAAAGGCAAATCGCCGTCTCAAAATCAGGGTTCTGCAAATCGAGGAAAAAAGCCGGCAAAGCATTAGCCGCCATGAAACCCTTGTAAGCCATCAAACGGCTTGACAGCGAAGCGATGTAGATATTTTCGATATCCTCCTTGTTCGCTTTAATTTCAATCTCGCGCCGCGCCAAAAACAAAGCGCGTTCAAAAGCATCTCCATCCATGCCCTGCGGACGTTTCAGCAACACATGATGGATATCCGGCAAAGTGCTACGGGCTTTGTCACCCAGCGCCCCAACATTGAGCGGAACTTCCCGCCAGCCGATCACGCTGATACCACGGTTGCGCAGCACACCTTCGAATAAAATCTTGCCCTTGAGGCGATCTCCCGCCTCGCCTTCACACAAAAAAACCACGCCCACCGCCAACTCGGAGATGTCATCGAGCTTGCAGCCCAACTTCTCCGCTTCGGCGAGAAAGATTTTCGCCGGAATCTGAGTGGTCACTCCAGCTCCGTCACCCGTTTTGTTATCCGCGTCGAGCGCACCACGATGGGTCACATTGCTCACGGCAGTGACTCCCAATTGAAGGATTTCGTTACTCGCTTTGCCCTGTATTTGAGCCACAATGCCCACGCCACATGCATCGCGTTCCAGTTCCGGGCGGTGAAGGCTGCCCTCGGAGTTTATCGAAGTCTGGTAGTATTTATTCATCATTTCTAAATATCGTCGCCTCTTGGCTTCTTATATGGGGATTGTGTTCACTTCTGCCGCCGCGCATCTGTTTAATTAATCAGCGAAGCAACTTGGTGAAAGTCTCTTCCCTTTCAGGAATTCCCTTTTTCTTTCCAAATTCTTGCCAAATTCGCGTCTCGTTCTCTCAAAACCGGCTGAATTCCGGTTGGGAAGGAGTGCAAGTCTGGGGACGGAGTTTACCGAATTTCGGGCAAAGGTCAAGCCTAGCAGACCCTCCCATCTGTGCCAATCCCGTAACTATAAGGGATATAAGCCTAAAAAAGGTGCTCAGGATTGGTAACGACAGACCGCAGGATAGGAACCGACGCTGCGAATACTGATCGAACAAGCCTGCGCTGCCTGCAGCGCGGCCATCACAGCTGGATCTTTCTCATCACCGTCAATTTCGATAAAAAAACGATACGTATTGGGCTCTCCAGCCACCGGATTCGACTCGATACGGGTCAAATTCACCCCTTGTTCGCCGAATACCGACAAAAGTTGACACAAAGTACCTGCTTGATTGGCCAATTTCACCACCAGACTGGTTTTGAAACCCTCAGCCAGTTTTTCACCGGGAAAAGATTGCCCCGGGTGACCAATCAGGAAAAACTGGGTCACATTGGGCATCTCGTCGGCAATCGGGAATTGTAAAATTTGCAAACCATGCAAATCTGCACTTTTTTTAGTGCCAATCGCCGCCGCTCCGTCCTCATCCGCCGCCTGCGCCGCCGCCTGCGACGTGCTGCCCACACTGATCAACTGCGCCTGCGCATAATGCTGCTTAAGCCATGAGCGACAGTGATCCAGAGGCGCAAAATAGGAATAGACCTTGCTGATCTCATTTCCTTGCCGACCCAGCAAAGCCAGTTTCACATCAAGCGTGATCTCCTCCAAAATGCTCACATTAGCCGAATCATCCTTGGCGATCTCCCGGATCGTCTCCTGAATGATGCCCCCAGTGGAATTTTCCACCGGCACGATGCCGCAATGATTTTCACTGCTGGCAACAAAATCAAAAACCTCCCCCACCGTGCGGCAAGCCGCAAAATCCTGTTCCCCAAAATGCAGCTGCGCCACCATATTGGCAAAACTGCCTTCAGGTCCAAAATGAGCAATCGATGTGGCCGGAGTCTTCATAAGCTACCAATGAAATACAACGCTTATTTCCTTCATGAAAGCACAACCTCAAATTTCTTTTTGCCGTTTATTCGATAAACACTGAAATCCCTGTCAATCGTCGCAATAACATTCAAGCCCAGTTTTTCGGCAAGTAAAACCAAGCAGGCATCGGCGAAGTCCATTGGTAAATCGCGATACTTTACGGTTAAATCTTTCAGCCTTTTGAAATCGCTGCCCTCAATATTATGCACCTCTATTGCTCCTCGATTCACCCATTCCAAAAAATCTATCTGGGCATTGCGATTAAATCCCAGTAAGTGCAAGGTCTCGGTTAGCGAGGCAATGGTGCTTATCAAAGGGTATTTATTTGCTCGTATAAAATCACAAGCGGCCAGGTGATATTGATCCGATGAGTCAAAGAGAGCAATCAAAGGCCCTGAGTCTATAAGGATCTTTTTCACGACCTCTTTGCTCTGATAATATCTTTCACCAATTTTTTCCGATCAACCGACAAATTGCCCTGCCCACTCGAACACTTGCCAAACAAATCCTGCCCCAACTCCCAAGCTCCCTGATCCGCAACTTCACCTATATGACTTCTGATGCTTTGCCGGATCAGCTCAGATTTCGACACACCACGATCTTTAGCAACTCGGCTCACCTGTTGCTCCAATTCACAAACCTGTAGGTGAATTGCAACACGTGCCGGTGGTAGAAGGGAATACGTTCGATGATGGCAATGAGCTAACTCCTCCAATCAGTGATTGAACCAAAGCGGAAGGCACCTACATGGGAATCAAACCCCGAATGCCTGAACGCACCTTCCACCTGGTATCCCATACAGAAATCGCCAGCACCAGTTGCACCTCCTTTTACGGGAGGATCAATGAACTAACGAGTAACAACCCGTATGAAACTAAAGTTAAGACGAAAACCAAAAAGACAAGCTCGTCCATCAAGGACGATAAAGAACAAGAATATTTTCGTTCACCAGCTCCTCCTAAAAAAGGACGTGTGATCGGACTTGATTGCCACCCTGATATATTCACTGCTGCAGTGATCAAAGGCAAAAGTATTTCTGAAGCTCAAACTCTAGCCATTCACAAGGACATCTCCTGGGACGGATTCAAGCAATGGGCGCTGGATACCCTCGATAAGAATGATCTCGTTGTCATGGAATCTGGCTCTAAGAGTTTCGAGGTAGTAGAGGTCTTGCTCAAACTCGGCTTTCAATCTATCGTCATCGAAAGCTATCAAGTGAGCCGTCTACAAAAAGATTTTGTCGATACGGATGCGATTGCCTCCGTTAGAATCGCGCATACTTTTTTAACTGGAGCCTCCAAGTGCGTTTGGGTTCCTGATGAGCTTACACGTCAACGCCAGGAAATCCTTCACCGCTACCAAAAATCGCTTACCCGCTCGACTGCTGCGGTTAATGAATTGAGAGGGCTTCTAACGTGTAATGGTGTTCGCTTGAAAAAGAAAAGTCCAAAATTGAACAAAACCCATGAATGGATCCTCGCTCAACGCGATTGGAGTGAAGAGCAAATCATGCTCTTAAAGGACTGCTTTAGAGAAGTATTGCATCACGAAACTCGGCGTAAAAGTTTTTCCAGCTCATTTGCCAACAAATCGAGAAAACGCCACAAATGAAAGCCTGCATGAAAGTTCTTGGAGTTAGTGTGAGCAACGCTTTTGCTTTGCTTGCTATTATTGGCGAGATCAAACGCTTTGCTACTCCTGCTCGCTCAGTGTCCTATCTCGGCCTCAATCCTGGTAGAGCTCAAAGTGGCACGGGCAAGGATGTGAGCAAAGGTATTGGGTCCCGTGGGCGTCGCGATCTGCGCAGTTTACTCATTCAAGGCGCACAAGCGGTTTTACGCAGAGGTTCTCGTTCAGTCACTCAGTTGCTGGCAAATTTCAGCAACGATCCCAGCCACGCTTTTATCAATATTAACCTTGATGACTTTTTCATCGGCTGTTGGCACTTCGAGCGTATCAAATTGGCTGCGCAACAAGTCGACCGGCATGTATTCGTGATCACGCTTTTTAATCCGGCTCATGATCAGATCAAAGTCCCCTTCCAGATAAACAAAGGTCGCGTTTTCAAAACCTTGGCGCAAAAGAGCGCGATAGTTCCGTTTTAAGGCAGAACAGGCCATCACCAGCGGCTTGTTTTTTGTATCGAGGATATTCTGCTTGATCAAATCAAACCAGGGCAGGCGGTCAACATCATTGAGCGCCAAACCCTGCTTCATTTTTTCTTTGTTCGCAGGTGGATGCAGATCGTCCCCGTCAAGAAATGTGCCGCACAGCTGCGTGGCCAACTCCTTGCCAATGACACTTTTACCGCAGCCGGACACCCCCATCAGATAGATCGGATCCCAGGCCATGGAGCGCTGGGATTCCCCCTCTACATCTACTGAATCCGAACCTGCCATGGTTTACGCCTGTCTGGATGGATCAAATCGCTGGCTCGGGAAGCTCCCGGGTGATTTCATCCAAGCGGTATCCAAAACCACTGCCACTCAGTGTAGAAAGGTCCAGCACCCCTTCGCGCCGTTGATACAGATTGGGATGCACCTCAGCTTCGGGCAGGGAAGCGTCGGGGTAAAACTGCATGGCGTTGCATTCCACTCCCATGATAGTTCCAGCGTTCGCGGCCAGCAGCAGATGCGGCACTTGGGCAAGCATCGGATTGGTCAGATCCTGAACCATCAGGGTCATGCCGTGAGCCTTGGCCCAACACAAACTCAGCAATGCGCCGGTTTGAGTTTTGCAGGTTTTCAGAGCCACCCCGGTCCAACCGAGTTCGCGTCCGAGACGGACAAAATGCCAGTCGTGGGCGCTTTCGTCCATGAACAGTGGCTGCCGTGCGCTGACGCTGTGCACGTCGATGCGATTGGCTTCCATGTCATAGGGAAATGGCTGTTCAACATAAAGGATACGCTGATAAACCGCTGCGGACTCGTCGCGCAATTGATCGAGGATACCATTGACGTATTCAGGATCGGTGACCGTACAGTTGAAGTCGGTGGTCAGCCAATCGACGTTTTCTTCGATCGCAATTTCGCCGACTCTGAGCAGACGAGCATAATCCCAATCGCGATCGTTGCCGCGCAGTTTGATTTTCAAACAGTTTAAGCCGTCTCGTTTGATCCAATCACGCAATAGAACCGGATAACCGTCGTCGGGTTCTTCTCCGGTGAGCTCACTATCATCGATAGGGTCAAGTCCTCCGACTAGATGCCACACCGGCAATTGGCTCGCAGCTTGTGGAACAAAAAAGTCTGCCGGGTAAATTCCGTCAAAACTGACATCACTGCCCTCGGCCACTTCAAGGTAATGCGACAAATCATGAGGCATCCAATCGGCGTTGTAAGTATCGTAAACCGGAACCTGGTGCAGGTTGCCAAAAGCGTCGTGGGTGGCGATGTCAAACAGAGAAAAACAAATCAGGGCGGCGAGATGCGGCAAAGCTTCTTCTTCGGATTTCCCCGCATTGAACTCACTACGCAATTCCTCCAACTGCTGATTGATGAAAGTATGACCTATGTCAAAAGCATGCCCTTCTTGTTTGAATTCAGCAAAAGCACGTCCGGCGGCTACGGTAAAATCTTTCATCGCGGTGTGGCGTTCTTCGTAATCAAGCGGTGCCGGCCAAGACCAGCCGACAGCCACCGGAGTTTCACCCCAACCCACTGCGGTTTTGCCATCCTTGCCCTCAACCGTGACTTTAGCCCGGGCACAGGTCACGGAATCCATCACCTGATTGCCGAATTTCAGGGGCACCCTCATTTTCACAGGAATGAAATAAAGAGAGACGTCGGTGATTTTTATCGCGGATTGATCTGGAGTCATGATGTCTCTTATTAGCGCGAGCGGATACAGCGGTCAACTGACAAGCGCAGCTTGCAGATCTTCCCCTGCCACGATAGATTCAAAAATCTAAACTCACTTCACCCCACCACTCTATGAGAAAATCCCACCCGCCCGCCTACCGTCAATGGCTGCAACATTGCCCACTTAGTTTGGCGCTGTGCCTTGTTTTTATCACCAGCCCGGGCAGATCTGCCCCGCAAAGCTTCACCCAAATCAAACCCGCAATCGCTGCGGCCAAGGAAGGCAAAAAGTATCTGTTTTTTGTTTTGCTGAAAAATTTGTCTGAAGAATCCGAAACCGTGGCGAAAATCATGGCTGAAGACATGGTATTATCAGAAAAGGAATTTGTCATTGTGCGCTGTAAAACCAGTCAGAGCGCCCATCGCGCGATTTTTAAGGACAAATTCAAACTCGATCCGGAAAAAGCCCCCTTGGCTGCAGTAACGGACGCGGAGGGCGGCCTGGTGGCCTCGGCATCAGGCACGGATGCTTCGAGCTACCGCACTCTGGTTCAACTTGCACGGGCCAAGGTAGGTTTTGAAAAAGATACGGCGAAAATCCGTAAAATATTGGCCAAAATGGCCAAGGATGACCATATCGTCGATGGACCGACCGGCAAGGAGATCGCCAACATGGGACAGGATCCGCTTTTTTTGATCAAAAAGCGCACTTGGACTTTCAAAAACGGCAAGAAGATGAAAGCCGCTTTGTTAGAGGCCAAAGGAGCCACTGGAATCTTCGTCGGCGACGATGGAGTCGAGGTTGAGCATTCATTTAATGACTTGTCGGCGGAAGATATCGCCCTTTTGAAAAAGACACTGTAATAGGACTTTTTAAGATCTTTTGCCCTATATGAATAAAGTCACTTGAAACTTGCCCCGATTGCGGCCAATGTCAGCTCCCGTCGTTGATCTGGCATTGAGAAATCAATTGCCCAGGTGAAAACGGACGGTTCGGGGCGTAGCTCAGCTTGGTTAGAGTGCCTGGTTTGGGACCAGGAGGCCGAAGGTTCGAATCCTTTCGCCCCGACCACTTTCTCCCCCCTCAGGGGGAGCCAATGAAAGGATGAGAACGCAGTTCGAGCCGCAGCGAGTCCGCGAGCGCAGACAGGCAGAGCCAATCCTTTCGCCCCGACCACTTTCTCCCCCCTCAGGGGGAGCCAATGAAAGGCTGAGAACGCAGTTCGAGCCGCAACGAGTCCGCGAGTGTAGACAGGCAGAGCCAATCCTTTCGCCCCGACCACTCCTCTCCCCCCCTCAGGGGGAGCCAATGAAAGGATGAGAACGCAGTTCGAGCCGCAGCGAGTCCGCGAGCGTAGACAGGCGGAGCCAATCCTTTCGCCCCGACCACTTTCTCCCCCCCTCAGGGGGAGCCAATGAAAGGATGAGAACGCAGTTCGAGCCGCAGCGAGTCCGCGAGCGCAGACGGGCGGAACAGGATGAAAATCACAACTCCGTGTAGTCGATTTCCTGAAAATCACTGACATTGGGGATCCAGCATTTTTCGACAAATGCAGTGTGCAAGGGATGGCTGGCATAGGCATCCAATTCGGCCTGGTTGGCGAACTCCATCGAGATGCCGTAAGCAAAGTCACATTTGGGACTGACTTGTTTTAAAATTTCGAAACGAGTCACTCCAGGAATGACGGTGAGCGCGCGCGCTTCATCCATGAAGCCGGTTTCTTCGGTAGAACCTGCAGGATGAATTAGGGTGAAAGCAACGGTGTGACGAATCATAGGAGATATTACGTGAAGATTCAGGGGACGCAAATTGTGGGTTCTGTGACATCTACAGTTCTGTTTTTAACCACGGCCGCATGAAAGCAACCGAAATGCAATGGAGATGGGCGGAGCCAAACAGCCGGAGATTATGACTCGAAGCCAAATGACATGGATAGCGCGGCTAAGATAGAAAGAGAAAGACTGTGTGGTGATAAGGTA
>JAJRVS010000199.1 GCA_024277195.1 Verrucomicrobiota bacterium
AAAGGAATCGCAACATGGGTGCAATCCCTTTTAGCAGCTCCTCTGATTTTGCCATCAATTCCCCCGACAGGCTGCACCGAACCATCAGCATTCATATCACCAGTGACAGCGAAGGCTGGATCATATTTTTCTCCAGTAATCAGCGCGTCAAGCAGTAGCCCGCAAGCAACAGCGGCTGAAGGACCGTCTTTCGAAGAGTATTGTTCTTCAAAAGCAATTTCAATTTTCTTACCAGCAGGAAACCCATCATGCCGGACGGATAAGAATTTTTGGACTTCACCTAAGGCCGATACCATCAATTCCCCTACGTCTTGGTTAAATTGAATTTCAGTGGGAGCCGTAGCAAGTTTTCCGTCACTCAGAGTAGCATTCATCTGCGAAGCCATACCAGCAAAGTCTGCCCCGCCAAGTCCCTTCACGAGCAGCCCTTTTATAAGGCTTTGCCGAACCGCAAATATTCCATCCTTATTAATTGTAGAGGACATCACCACCTGATTCACCTTATCATCTTTGTCGTCTGGAGTTGTTGCAGTCGTCTGGGAAGACTCGGAATAAGTCAGGACGCCCACCCACGAGGAAGCTGGCGTGAGTAGTTGTGCGGCCTTTGCATTTGATACCACGCTATTAGGGCACTGTGGATTCTTCAGCAGATCAAACAGATAGCCGGCAAGCTTCTTACTGGGTGTGTCGACTTCTTCAGCGAGTTGTTGTGCGAGTTCTAAGATCTGTTCAGACACAGTGGCAAGTTTTTCTTCAGAAGGAACCCCTTCATAGTAAGAGCTATCTTCCGGGAACTCACCCAGACGCAATAGGAAATCCGTATAGGCTACATGTTGCTGCGAGTAGCTTTTAGCACAGGCCCAGGCAAGGGCTAGAGCCTTTGCTTGTTCTTTTGGATCTTTGGTTAAATTGAGAGCAAACCTATTCAAATAACCTGACACTTTACCCATACTCTCTCCTGATTCCAGATCCTTTATCCCCTCAAGTTCTACCTTGAAATTTGGAGAGCGATATTCGTCTTGTGCAAAAGCAATGTGTTCGAAATTTGCAATAAAATAAAAAATTGCAACAAGAGAAAATATTAATGTTTTATTCATAGGAAGATCTGAAAGCAGGATCGTCTGACTAGTCGAGCCAAATGTGAATCTAAACCGTAAAGTCTTACTTATTCTAAAGTTATCAATTAGTTTCTTAGGAGAAGATATATTCGACAAAAACCGCCCTTTTTTAAACGATCTCGCAACTATTTCCCATCCAAAATCCACGTTTCTTAACGGGCGGTAATTTTTGCCCCGAACTCTTAACCGTTAGATCCCCTTAGGCTGAAACGGAAAACCGTCGTAGGCAAGCCCATGGCGCCCTACTTGATTTATTGCAGGTTGAGAAGCTTTGAAAGCGGTTTATTCTACTGCTACTCTTTTTATCTGCGGTCTTCATGGATCTACACAAAAAGATATTCCAACCCAATGAGAAACAAGGCCAACCGCATTAAAAAACGCATATCCGTACTCTTGTTGACGGTGTTTTATTTGATGCAGCCCTTGAGCTCTCATGCCCAGGGGCGCGCCCTCTCCAACACGGTGTTTCAAAAATACCAGACGCAAGTCGGCCGCTCGGTTGAACGCGCGCTCGAATTTCTCGCAGCCAGCCAAAATCCTGACGGAACCTTTCCCGATGCCTATGGCCGTTCTACCGGCATTGTCGCCCTGGCGGGCATGGCCTTTCTTTCGAAGGGGCATACTCCTGGACAGGGGAAATATTCAACCACGCTCAGTCGTTGCATTCACTACATTTTGAACAGCCAGCGCAGCAACGGACTGCTTGACATGGGAGACTCGGGTCACGGAGTGATGTATGCCCATAATATCGCCTCACTGTTTTTATCGGAATGTTCGGGCATGGTGGATCCGCAAACCCAGGATGAACTCGATCAGGTTCTCGGCAAAGCCATGCGCCTCATCCTGGCTGCCCAGGCAGTGCCAAAAACCGAAAAACATCAGGGTGGCTGGCGCTACAAACCAGACTCCCGCGATTCGGACTTATCCTGCAGCGGTTGGGCGCTGATGGCCTTGAGGTCAGCCAAACTGAACGGGGCCCCGATCCCCGATGCCGCGATCAAATCCTCGGTTGACTATGTGCTGCGCAATCACGATCCGAAGGAGGGGCGCTTTGGTTACACCGATCCCTGGGGGCATTCGGAGACCCTCTCTGGCTGCGGCCTACTCTGTCTTGAGCTATCAGGTTTCCATGGCACTGAATCCACCTACCGCGCCGGTGATTACATCCTCAAGATCCACCAGCGCATCGTTGGCAATGCCCACGAGTTTTACGCCAATTATTACAACGCCCAGGCGATGTTCCAGTTGGGTGGCAAATACTGGGAAACCTATGCAGCCTGGATGTATCCTCATTACATCCCCAAACAACAAGCCAACGGTTCCTGGTCTAACTCCCGTAACGGTGCCACCTATGGCACCACCATGATGGTATTATCCTTCACCGTGCCCTATCGCCAGTTGCCCATTTATCAACGCGACGAAACCGTGGACGAAGACAGCTGATTCCGCTGTTAGTTTCTTTATTCGCCTATAGCGACAACTTCGCAAGCTCACTTAGTGCGAATGATCGCCACGCTGTAACCCTCCGGGATTCTCACTTCGGCGTAGGATTTTTGCCTTTTGATGATGCGTTGCACTTCAACTTCAAGGGTTTGGCGTCCCTCTTCATCAAATACCAAAGTTTCAAACTCGCTCATATCCCCCCAGCCGTAATACCCACTGCGGTTGGCCAGAATTCTTTCTTCACCAATAACAAACCCGCGCCCCATTTCGATATAAGTGATTGGGAACATCGAAGAAGTAAGCGTCGGCGCATTAGGTTTGACCCGATAATTAAACCAATAATACAAAGCACCGTAATCCAAAGCTTCCAGCATGTTCCGGTAACAGTCTTCCGCCGTTCGCTCAGTCAATTGGTCACCAAAACCAATCGGCGTATAAAGCTGCATTTTGGCTAAATTACTGATTGAAGTGGTACGAACAGCACGCGGGAAATGCAGTTGAGTAAAACTTCTGGTCCGCGGCGCTCCCCTACCGACCAATATCCCTTTACTCAACAGATCCTTTGCCGTTTTCAAGCGCCAAGACAAAGTCACCAAATCCGCATCTGATATTTTTGTTTCTATTTGATGCGTTTTGGTAGAAATCAGGGCAGCCTGCCCTCCCCATTGAGCACTGTAATCAAAGCGTTGGGTGGCAATGAAATTAATATCATCCCAGTAAATGCCTTGGATCGGCATTTTTTCCCACCGGGCAGCAATCAACTCGTCTTGTTTTTTTGCGAAATCCGATCCCTCACGTGGCAAAAACACAGGGTAAGAGGAATTACCAAAATACCCGGGTTTGCCATCATAGGTGATATGCGCATCCTTGCTAAAAGTCTGGGCATCCCCGTCTCCTGCAGACACAAAACAGTTATACGAATACAGACCGTCCGAAGTGTCTCTGGATAACTTAATCCTTTCAATCAACTCAATCTGACCACTAAGATCTGCACCTGTAAAAGCAGTTCCATAAGCGATGCGGTTTTTAAAAGCCCCGGGATTGATCGCTACATACTTAGCGGACTTACCAGTGAGGTAAGTGCCCAATTCCAAATCAGATTTCTCAGCTATGGGTGCCGATGCCGACAAAGAACAAAAACTTCCATCTATGGTGAAATTTACCCCCCAATGTTTTCTAATGCGATTGGCAAAAAGGAAAGGGTCGGGTGACTCCAATGGGTAAATGGAATACTCCAAAGTCACACTCTGCCCTTTGGCTATCACCAAACGACGATTGTCGATACCTATCTCAGAACGGTTGCGGTAATTCCAGGCCTGCGTGCGCATCAGGTCATCTTCACTGATCAATCCGATCCCCTTATCCAAATACAAACCCAACGACGAAGGGTGCCCTCCCTCTTCGGTTTTTAAAACTGGCGATTCTACAGGCAGCCCCGACAAATACACCCCCGTCACGCCATCCCCCAGATCCACCTTATGGCGCACCATCACCGGCAAATCCATCGCCGCGATATTTTCCAGCCGGTCTTTTACAATCAAACGATCCCCGTCACGTTGCAAAGTTCGTTTGAGGCCAAAATTCTTCGACTTGGCAGTCAATGTGTCGCCGGAAGCCTCGATTTCATCCCACCCGCCATCACCGCTCTCCATCAAGCTTGCCCATCCTGGCTCGGTGGTGGAAAACATCGATTCCACCATCCAGGTTCTCCCTCCGAGTTCGACCCGGATGCCTCCCCCTTCGCTGAGCTGATACAAAAATCCAACTTCATTCTCCACCGAAGGCTCACGGTATGGGATGCGTCCGGTGGGAGCTTGCATCGGCAAACGCGCCACTTTTTTAGGCACCAAATGTTTTCCCAGTCCGATATTTGCA
This sequence comes from Verrucomicrobiota bacterium, assembly GCA_024277195.1. Classification (GTDB taxonomy): domain Bacteria; phylum Verrucomicrobiota; class Verrucomicrobiia; order Verrucomicrobiales; family DEV007; genus JAADHD01. Next base: position 4,437 of record JAJRVS010000199.1, read on the forward strand.
ATGATCGCACGCGCCACCCTTGGGTCGCTGTGACTCAACTTGATCACATTCTCGCCATTTTGTTTCCACAGGTCAATCACATCAAAATCCAACTCATAAGGATCCACCCCCCTGATCGCAAACGGCGAGGTAACAGGAGCTGGTTTGAAATCGGGCGAATACATCAAAAACCAACCCGGGCCACGGTAGGAAGTTTCGATTTTCTGCCCCATACGAAAAGTCTCCGTCCGGTTGCGCACACGGTCGAGATCCAAAATAACTCCATTGAGTTCTATTTTTAAAATACCCGTACCTTTACCTATCTGCGAAGAATCTATTCTTGCTTGTATCACCAACTCTTCGATCCCCCCTTCGTTTTCCGATTCTTTGGCCGATCCATCCCCGGTGATTTTCACCGATATGGTCTGCCCCGGACCAACTCTAACCGATTTTTTAACCACCTTATAACCGAAGCCCATCGTCTCGACATTGAGACCTCCCTCATTATCCCCCAAACGCACTTCCAGCATACGGCTCGCGTTGCCTTCAGCCCAAGGCGTGTTCAACAAGCTTACCAGGGTTTCTCCGCCCTTGACCCAAGTATCATCTTCCTCCGACTCATAGTCAGAATCATGTCCAACCACATCTATACCGAGCTGAACACCTTCACTGACTCCCATGATGCCCAAAGTTTCCCAGGGCAAAGCCACGGTTATCTGGTACCCTGTATCCAGTCTCTTTGCTGCGATTTTGGCTCCAGCAACCGGACCGGGGCGATCTCCGCGCAATACCACCTGGGCATCCGCATTTTTGCCATTGGCATCAGCTCCTATACTTGTGCCAATTTGTAATATGCGCGTTTTGTCTTTGGCTTCACCCGGCTGACGCGGAACATCGAGAAAAATCTCCAAGCCATCGCCGGTGAGATTTCCTCCAACGATCACATCATCCACTATAATAGCAGAAACAAACAAAAACTCCTCGTTCCAGCCCAAATAAACAGTGCCGGAAAAATCTTCAGCCCCCTCCCATTCGGAAGCTCCCCACACCACTTCCTGCGGTTCATCCCATTCGGCAAAAGGAGCCAGTGTGGACAGCCCTTTCAAACTCCCATCCACCGGAGGCAGCTCTTTCAAGTGAACCATACCAGCCGTACGCTCCGCCGCCGCTGCTGAGGTAAAAATACCTGCTAACAATAATAGCACCACAGCTATTCTATTTTTCATTTCCATAACGGTTTTATTTAAGCCCTTTTAGTAAATTCGCAACACCCTCTTCATCAGGCATTTGCAGAATACAGGTTCAATCCCTGATAAAGAAAGAAAAAATACACTTTTTTTATCGACATTGGGGGTCGCTTTTTGGTAGTGATTTAATTTAACGTGGCACTAATTCACTCTATCTTCCGCTCTACAGCAGTGAACAGAATACTTCCACACCACTCGCTTAACGGGTGAAAGCCAAAATAGTTAAGCTGCTGACCGCTATGCGTTTCGCCCTTTGCAGGGCTGGAAGAATTGTATTTTTTACCCAGTGCGAAGCGCTGGGGTTAAATCAGTTTTATTGTCAGACCTGAGCCGGAGCGTAGCGTAGACAGCCGAAGGCAACGGGCGAAATGATGTTGAGGTGTGATAAGGCAACTTGTCCTGCGCCCTCGCGGGCCTAGGCAAAAAGTTTATTCACCGCCTGGGCTTTGACCAATTCTCGTGGTTGTTTGAGGTGATTATAAACAATCGTTTCGGGATCAATTCCAAAACTGTGGTAAATCGTCGCAAGAATCTCAGTCGGGTGCACCGGGTCTTCTACCGGGGCAGAACCTGTTTTATCCGACTTGCCATGCACGTATCCTCGCTTGATTCCCGCTCCACCAATCACCGAAGTGTAACAATAAGGCCAATGGTCCCTGCCATCCGCGCTATTACTATTACCTGAAGTGCTCACCCCTTTCACCGGACTGCGTCCGAATTCCCCAATCGCCACCACCAGAGTTTCATCAAGCAAGCCCCGGTCATCGAGATCTTCAAATAGAGCGGACAAACCCTGATCCAGCATCGGTCCAGATTGATCTTTCATCCGTTTGGTCAATCCCGAATGATGATCCCACGAATGATTATCCGAGTTGGCTACTTTAGGCCAAATGACTTCCACTACTTTGGTTCCCGCTTCCACCAATCGGCGAGCCAACAAACAACTCTGCCCAAATGTGTTGCGACCGTAACGATCTCGCATTTTTTCGCTTTCTTCCGGCAGGTTAAAAGCATCTCTTGCCCGCCCTGAAACAATCAGGTTCAATGCCCTCGAATAATACTCATCGAGATTGTATTTCTCCACCGCCTTGTCGATGACTGGCATCTGTGCACTCAGAGCTTCACGCAAACTAGCCCTACGACGCAAACGAACGGCGAAGGCTTCCGGACGCAACTGCAAGTCATCCACCTTGATGCTATCCATCTTATTCATGTTAAGATCGTCCCCATCGGGAAACAAATAATAAGGGTCAAAAGCCTTACCCAGAAAACCAGCGGTGCCAGCTTTGTTCACTACGTTGGACTCCTGCAAAGGACGCGGCATCATCACAAAAGGCAGCATCGGCTCTTTCATCGGCTGCTGCTTGATGATGTTCGATCCAAAGTTAGGGTAATCCTTGGGACTTGGAGGTTCCAACTGCCCCGAAGGGCTCACCTTGTCCGTGGTGTATCCCGTCATGATTTGATAAATCGCCGCGGTGTGATTGAACAAACCATTCGGAGTGTAACTCATCGAACGGCACATGGTGAATTTATCGTTCACCTTGGCTAGTTGAGGCAAAATCTCAGTAAAATTCACACCGGGGATTTTTGTCGGAATCGGCTTGAATTGACTACGGATATTGTCCGGCACATTTTCCTTGGGATCCCATAGATCAAGGTGACTGGGACCACCCTGCATATAAACCATGATCACACTCTTAGCCTTGCCCCATCCCGGTGCACCCACCAATTTACTTCCTTTGCTCGCCGCTTGCGCCCGAAACACAGTATTCAAGCTCATGCCCAACATTCCCGCGCCACCGACTCGAAGAAAATCGCGGCGACTGGCTTTTAAATGGGAGTCACAAAGGTCTTTTCCAACAGCTCCAGGTATTCTAATCATAGTATCAAGGGGTAAATATTTCAGCAGCAAAAGTTTTAATTCAATTCCAATAGATCTTCTAATCCGGTCATTCTTTCATCTCAGTGATTAAACAAAAATGAAGGGTTGTTGATCAAGGCCCAAGTCAGATCCTGAACCGTGGTCAGCCGTTGTTTTGCTGCCTGCTCAATGCTCATCTCCACATCCTGTCGTAGTTGCACCAAAGTCGTGTTCTGCGGAACCGGTTGCTGAGCTTTAACCAATATCGCTTTCAAGCCGTTCATTTTAGGGTCACTAGGCAAAGGTCGTTTTTCCTTAGCCAGGGCAAAACGATGTTTCAGCCCTTCCAAGTCGATCAGTTTATAATATGACGCCAGCTCCGTCACCTGCTGAGGACTGCGTTGACTGGGCGCCGTTTTGATTGCTGTGGCGACACCTACGGGCAAGCCTAGCTCCAACGGTTGTTTGGAAGTCGTAACCCATATCCGGAATTTGCCTAATGGGTAGTCACCCTTGCTATAGCGGCACATCAACGAAAAGTTAAAAGTTGCCCCCTTGGCATCGCCCAAGGGTTTTTCCAATTTGAAACGAGCCCAGTGCGGTTTCTGCTCATGGCCGCCGACTGCCCATGCTTTGTCGTTGTTGCGGATATTTCCATTGATGGCATTTTTCACGCTGAAACTTTTTTGATTCACATCGGCCTTGGCATCGACAAATTTTGCAACCTGCGCTTTTGCTCCCGCTTTTTTTACCGTGGAAGTCAGCTTCAACTCGGTGAGCACAAAGTTACCGTTACCATTCAATCCTGGTCCGAAGCCCGGCAGTTTTTCATCTGGCAAGGCTTCGATCATGATGCCCGTGATCCCTGACATTTTGCTGTCAAAGGTGATGCTGTAGTCCGTCGACTTCGATGGACCTGATGCCAGCACCGCACCGTCAGCTTGCGCTTTGAGCGTGATTCCTCCAGTGGCTTTCACTGCCTTTGGAACCAAGGGCGTCCAAGTGGTCCAGAGCCGGTTCACAGGGAGCTCGGACTCCCACTTCTTCATGCTGCCCGCCTGTTTGATCGCATAATCCTTGAGCGTTTTTTCTGCAAGAGCCATGCGTTTTTTCTGCTCGGCCTCAGCAAGCGCCTTCTTCTTAGTATATTCGGCAGTGTAAGCCTTGATTCCCTTATTAGCTTTTTGCATCGACAACAAACGCTGGCGCTCCTGCTCCGCACGAATTGGCACCATTTTAGCTTCCATCTCTGCTAATTTGCCCACCAAACCATTGTGATCCCGCTCGATTTCCGACATGCTTTTCTCCACTGCTTTGATTTCAGCATCGCTTGGCAGACGATTAAGCACCCGCAGGAAAACCTCTTCAAACAACTTGCGGTCATCGGCTTGTTCATCCACCAACTTGACCAAGGCATTTTTAGGGTCAGCAATCGCATCCGCAATAGCCGGCCCACTCACCAGGGTCATGATAGTGCCCAACTGCACATCATTCGCCCGTTCACACTCACACGCACTCTCCCTGACCGGACGCCCAAGGCTTGCCAAAATTCCACTAGGCAAATCAGTGCGCGCATCGGCGATCTGAGCTGCCCTCATGCCAGGTTTGGCTCCCGGTATGTTCGGCACACTGCCGGTCACTTCATAAAGCGCGTCAAAAATCACTTCGGCCGGCAGGCGACGCGCAATCGCATGGGAATAATTGATCTCATCATCAGCATTCCACCGATTGGTCTTCAGTGACAACTGATAGGTGCGTGACTTACAAATCATCGTCATCAATTTTCTGACATCAAAACCGCTGCCTACAAACTGTTCGGTCAAATAATCCAACAGCTCGGGATTGCTCGGTGGATTGCCCGCACGAATATCATCAAGCGGTTCAATGATACCGGTTCCCAACATATAACCCCAGATCCGGTTGGCATAACTTTTGGCAAAATACTGATTGTCCGGTGCAATCATCCACGCCGCCAAGGCCTCGCGCCGGGTGGCTCCTTTTTTCACCGTGTGTTTGACTTCATAAGGAAATTTTGGAGCGGTAAGTTCCCCAGTACGCTCATGTTTAACTTCACCATCTTTTTTATCCCCCACCATTTCAAACAAAGGCTTGGCTCCCTCGACCGCGGAACCGCCAATGCGACGATTTTTACTATTCTTAGCATCATTAGTCAGTGAAACCCTGGCAAAATAAGCTGAAGTTTCATAATACTGATCTTGATTCCATCGCTCAAAGGGATGGTCGTGACATTTATTACAATTAAACCGCGTCGCCAGAAACAGATGCGTGGTGTTCTCCATGATCTCCGTCGGTTCGCGCAACACCTTATAATAAGATGCTGCAGGGTTTTCCATATTGGAGCCCTTGGCCGTCAGAATCGAGTAGGCAAATTTATCGTAGGGAACATTCTTTTCTACTTGCCCATGAATCCAGTCGCGGAACAGTTGGGCGCCTTCTTTGCCGAGAAACTTGCTGTTCACCTGCAACATATCCGCCCACTTATTGGTCCAATGATCGATAAATTCAGGTGAACCAATCAGCGTATCAATCAATTGATCCCTTTTTTGACGGCGCGGTGTTTTGTCCGCGATGAACTTGCGCACCGCATCGGCACTCGGCGGCAAACCACTGAGATCAAGATACACCCGACGAATAAACTCTTCATCCTTGCACAAGCCAGAAGGTTGGATTTTCATCCGTTTCCACTTGGCAGCCACCAATTCATCAATCCTTCCTTGCGCGGGTTGTTGGGTCCACTTATAACCACTGCGATCTCCCATCACGGTGAGAGTGGTTGCCGAGTAAGATCCTTCATAACGCGCCAGGATCGGAGCTTCGCCGCGGCGCAAAGTTGAGATCAATCCAAAGTCGTCGTGAGTGGCCACATCTTTGTTTCCGCTATTGATGTAAGCTTCGCGCGTCACATCGCGTTGCAACCCGTTCGCAAAATAAGCGATCACTCGAATCTGCTGACTGGCTCCAATGTTCTGAATCACCGGTTTTTTGGGAAACAGTTCAATCCTGCTGATTTTTTTTGATTTCAAATCCAATTGTGCGCCATCGGCAATCCATTGACGGATCACATTATAATAGTCCGAATGAATATCCGTCAAAGCCCCGCCTTCATGAGGCACCGCTCCCGTAGCTTTCATTAACATCAGACTATCATCCGGAGATGCGTAGTTCACTCGCCTCGCAGTGTGATCGTCTCCAAAAGCTCTAACATCATAGAGCGGGTCATATCCACGCAACGATAATTTAAAGCCATTTTTACCCGCCTTGGCTCCATGACAAGTTCCCGCACTGCAGCCCAAACGATTGAGCACAGGATTCACGTCTCGAATAAAGTCAGGCTTGGAAGAGTGGTTCAAACCGGACACCATCACCGGAATACTGGCTTTCAATGAACCGTGGCTCACGGTAAGCGTCGCCTGCCCTTCTCCCTTGGGACGCGCCACTCCCAAAGCATCAATTTGCAGAAGAGGTTTATCCAAGCTCCATTTCACTTCACGAGTCAGGTCGGCGGAGGTGCCATCTGCTAGTTTTGCCATCACCAATATCTGACTATATAAATTAGGCGCATCCAACTTGATCTTCGCCGGACTGAGCATCAGCTCCACCACTTTGCCGCCCTTTGGCAATGAGCTTTGTGCGCTCTTACCAAACTTTCCCTTTTTGAGATTAAGCGGAATTTTCTTGCTGCCATTTTCAACCAAGACCTTTGCCGCTGCATCTGCCCCATCGATTTTCACCGGAACAAATGCCTTCGCCACATTCCCCGTGGCAATCTTAATTAAGCGGACTTTGCCATCATCACCGGCAGCTGCCACGGTCTGACCATCAGGACTGAAAGCCAGCGCAAAAATAGTGCTCTCAGTAAAAGCCGCCGAATGCAGCAACTTGACGTCCTTGATGTAATAATCCTCAACCGCCTTTTTCTCCTCCGCAGAGCGAGTAGTCGCCACCTTGCCAAAAGCCGCTTTCACCATTTTCGGCATCTCGCTATCGAAATTCGAGCTATAAATATTGACCCAGCCCTTACCATTCAAACTACTACAAGCCGCAATCATTTTGCCATCCGGACTGTAAGCTGTGCTCCAGATCCGCCCCTGCATCGCCGGGAATTGACGGATCAAATTTGCATTATCACCAATCCGCCGCGCCGTCTGCCTAATCATCCGATAGATCTGCGGAACCCCGTCAGAACCACCAACGAGAATTTCATCCTTAACAGGGTGACGGGTCACCGCCGCGATTCCACCTTTTAACGCATTGGGTGTGATTGAGGTGATATTATCCACAAACCGTTCCGTTTTCACTTCAGTCAGTTTGGCACTCATGTCCCGCCCGACGGATACCAAATGAGTTCCTTTGCTGGAAAAAACCGTATCCAAAGCCCAATCACTGTGCCCTCCCATGAACAAAACCTGTTTACCATTGCCCACATCGATCGCCCGCACCGTGTTATCGGTCATGCCAAAGCCACCGTTTTCCCATCCGGAGACCAGGAACCTCCATAGAGTGTATCAAAACCAACAGGCACCGATTGTTTGAGCTTCTTTTTTGCCACATCCCAAATCTGCACCTCCCCCATTCGAGCGGGCAAACCTCCTGTCACCGCCAACAGTTTACCATCGGGTGAAAAACGAACACTTTCAATGCGCTCTGACAATCCCACCAGACGCACGACCAAACCCGAGCCATCCGCTTTATGCAACAACACTTCGTGAAACCCTGCCACTGCCAACAGCTTGCCATCCGGAGAATAATCCAATGAAGTCACCACTGGCGGCACCGCATACTTAGGAGGATGATTCATGTCATAGACCTCACGCGCATTCACCGGCGTATCATCTTTAGCCCCTTGTTTGATCCAATCGGTGACCAGTTTCAACTCATCCTTAGTCAGCGGATCTTCTTTGCCCTTCGGCGGCATCTCAACCTCGCCCTTTACCGGAGTCACCTGTTCGATCAAAAAACTCTGTTGCGGTTGGTGCGGAATCACCGCTTGATCTGATTCCCCCCCAGCGATCAACTTGGCAACATCGGTCATCACATAGTCGCCCTTGGCTTTGGCAGGCTGATGGCAACCCTGACATTTTGCCTGAAACACCGGACGTATATCTTTATAATAGCTGACCTGCTTGCCTCCGCTTTTTTTCATCATTACTTTATCCGCAGCGTGCAGCGGAAACAGCAATGCTGATAACATCATAAAACTAGCACAAACCAGCTTAGCCAACCTGGCCGTCGAGTGAGGGGGGATTTTCATAAAGTTCTTCGTTATGTGAAAACGCAAGGGTTCCCGTCTACACTCCCCAAAATCCCCATTTCTTATGGACAAATAAGTTTTTTACCGATCCTGATAAAAAAAACCGCCAAATAACCGCTAGGCAATCAACAGCAAAACGACGTGTAGACGTCGCCACTGGGGGGAAATGAGCAGACATGGGGAAAATATCCCCGATACCCATGTATTTGCAAGCACTGAAGTATGCTTGGGCATGTGAATCTCCCAGTGAAGCTCCAGCAGCACTTCAGATTGACTGAAGTGCTCTAAAAACTGCTACGCCGCCTTCAAATTCCCGGATTTTCTAATCCAAGAAGATCCTGGTGTCACTTCACAATATACTCCCTGGGCTTGGGAGTATTCGGGCCGCTTTCCGGTAAATCCGGACGTTGGATCAGATCTTTAGGCAAATCACCTTTCAATGATTTTAAAAAAGTCACAATTGATTGGGTGTCTTCATCCGAAATCGTCCGCCCCAATTGGTGCTCTGCCATTTTTTTTACCATCACATCCAATTCCTTAATCGATCCATTATGCAGGTAAGGAGAGGTTTCCGTAATGTTTCTCAAGCTAGGCACTTTGAAGTGAAATTTATCTGCTTCATTACCTGTCACCGCACTGCGTCCCTCATCAGTTAGATCTGGCCAGGCTTTCACCAAACCCAGCTTCTGGTAAAGATGCCCGCCCACTCCCATGCCATTGTGGCAAGTGGTGCAACCGGTTGAGATAAATGTCATCAGACCTTTTTTCTCAGGATCCGTCAGCGCTTTGTCATCACCTTTCAGATAATCATCAAAACGAGAAGGGGTCATCAACTTGCGTTCGTAGGCCCCAATCGCTTTGCCCAAATTATCATAAGTCAAGGCATCATCACTTTCAGGAAAGGCCTTTTTAAACAACTCAACATAACCAGGGATCGTTTTCAAAATATTCACCACATAATCCCCATCAGGCATGCCCATTTCTGCGCCAGCCAGAATCGGCCCTTTGGCCTGCGCCTCCACATCCGGCTCGCGACCATCCCAAAACTGCGCCACGTGAATCGCCGCGTTAAACACCGTAGGGGAATTTCTGCCAGGTTTCTGATCCGAAATTCCTGTGGGAAACGACGTACCCGTTTGCCCATACTGCTTGAGGTTATGGCAAGAATGGCAGGAAATGGTGTAATCCAAAGACAATCTCCTTTCAAAAAACAGCTTATGACCCAGTTCCAACTTTGCATCATTGAATGGGTTTTTCGGATTTTCTATGCTCTTGGGCAAAGGCTGGAACATGCCGAGCATGGCACGATTAACAATCTCATCCGCATTGGATTTTGTAGTGACAGACACACCAACCGTGAGCAAAAGACATAACAGGGATTTTTTCATAATAAATTTCCAGATTCCTAAAATTAGAACTATATGACTAAACGGTGATTTGGATCAGTGCAAAATGTTTTTTAGCAATTATCACTCAACAGCCATAAAAAAACGGCGTCCTCATTGAGAACGCCGTTTTAGATCATTCAAAGATTGTTTATTTTTTCTTCTCAGCTTTAGCCGGTGTTGCTTTGGGAGCTTCCTTGGCTTTAGCAGGCAGGCTTGCTTTCAGTTTAGCCGCCACCGCTTTGGTGATATCGACTGATTCTTGAAATCCAAGGATCTGATCGGATTTCTGCAACACCACGCTCAAGCCTTTGGCTTTTGCTACTTCCATGGCGACCGGGCGGATCTGGTCACGGAATGCGATCACACGTTTCGCTTGCTCCCGGTTCAAGGCCACCTGGGCCTGGCCCTTGTATTGCGAGAACTGGCTCTGCAACTGCTGATTGAATTGAGCCAATTGTTGTTTTTGCTGTGGAGTCGCTTTATCTCCTCCTGCTTTGGCAACCGCCTCGTCAAACTGCTTCTGCATGGTCGCCTGAGCTTCCTTTAACTTGGTATTGAGATTGTCCTGAGCCTGTTTCAACGCTCCCAGCACCTCTTTGTCAGCCCCAATTTCACGGGCCACTGCATCCACATCGACCACGGCAACTCCTCCCTGTTGAGCAAAAGCTGCAGTTGAAGCCAGGCATGAAAGAGCCAAAGCTCCGATAAGTAAGAAATTCTTAATTTTCATTTTTATATTTTAAAGTTAGGAAAAGGCATACTAGCCCTTACTACCTATTGGCATCAACTCAAAAAGTGTGACAACCCCTATTTTTTCTCAATCCCCGAATTAAGCGATAATTTCATCCACTACCCGCCCCGCCACATCGGTCAGACGATAGTCCCTACCGTCAAAGGGATAAGTCAGTCGTTCGTGATCAAGTCCGAGTTGATGCAGAATGGTCGCATGCAGGTCGTGCATGTGGATTTTGCCATCCACCGCCCGGTGACCAAATTCATCGGTTTCCCCATAACTGAAGCCCGCTTTCACCCCTCCGCCCGCCAACCACACGGTGAAACCGTCGGAATTATGATCGCGCCCCGTGCCGTTGCCCTGGGAATACGGAGTACGCCCGAACTCCCCACCCCACCAGACCAAGGTGTCTTCCAGCAACCCTCGTTGTTTCAAATCCTGCAACAGCGCCGCCACCGGTTTATCCGAAGCAAACGCATGTTCTTTATGTTTGGGCATATTCGAATGCTGATCCCAAGCCGGATTATTAGTATTGTCGGTGTAGTTGATCTGAATATACCGAACACCGGCTTCTGCCAAACGACGCCCCATCAAACACTGACGACCAAAATTGTCCGTCTCTTTTTCGTTAATACCATACATCTTCAAAGTCGACTTGGATTCTCCTGATAGATCCAAAGTGTTCGGCGCATGATTCTGCATCCGCCAGGCCAGCTCGTAAGAATTGATCAAAGCATCCAGTTCATACTCCTGCGGCTTGCTTTTGACTTGCGCCTGATTCATCGCCCGCAACAGTTCAAATTGTTTGCGTTGTTCCTTTGAAGACAAACTTGGATGTTTGATATTCCGGATCTTCGCTTCTTTTGCAGGAATGCCCGCCCGCCCCACCGCCGTGCCTTGATACACCGCTGGTAAAAAGCCATTACTGTAATTACGTGGCCCGCCATTGCCCATCGATGGATTGATGGTCACAAAACCCGGCAGGTTTTCATTTTCCGACCCTAATCCATAAGTGGTCCACGACCCCATCGACGGACGGATCATATTCATCGTACCTGTATGCAAAAACAAAGTAGCCGGCCCATGCGCCACTCCCTCGGTATGCATGCCTTTTAAAACACAAAGGTCATCCGCATGTTTGGCGATGTGAGGAAAAAGATCCGAAACCGGCAAGCCGCACTGACCATAACGTTTATAATCCCACAGCGACTTCATGATGCGATGTTCGATCACCTTACCTGTCTTGGCTTTGGTTCTCGCATCATCAAAAATCCTCATTTTGCCGTTCTCCTTTTCCAGTCTCGGTTTGTAGTCAAAGCTGTCCACGTGACTGGGCCCTCCCTGCATGAAGATGAAAATCACCCGCTTGGCTTTAGCTGGTAAATTCCCCCGTTTGGCAGCCAAAGGATTCATCGCTCCCGGTGCTGCCGCTGTCCCGGCCGCCATCGCCTGTTTGCCTAACATGCCAGCAAAAGCAAGATGACCAAAACCACAAGCCGCGTTTTTCAAAGCCTGCCTGCGGCCCATGATTTGATTGTAGGGATTATTCATAATTAATCTGATGTATCGTTAATCTCCGCTTGCCTCGACCCAAGATTAGTATTAGTTGGCAAAAAATTCATATCAATTCACATAGCGGAAATCCAGACTGCCAAACAGCGACTGGTAAAACTGCGCCCAACGTTCCATCTGCTGCTTCGGACTTCCCGAAGAACTGCTGACAAAAGCCGATGCCAGTTTCTGCTCTGCTTCACCCGGCAAACGCCCCAGCGTTTCCCTGTAAGCCAAATTGATCCGCGCAGGATCACTCAACCCCTTCATTGCTAACAATCGTTTGGCGGCATCGTGGGATTTTTCAATCACAAAAGGATGATTCATAAAATACAACGCCTGGGTCGCAATCGTGCTGGTATTGCGCCCCCCGCTCACTTGGTTCGGATTGGCAAAATCAAACGCCTCGAACAATTCCAACAGCTGATTGCGAAATACCGGAGTGTAAACACTGCGCCGATTACTGGTGAACTTGTAACCATACTCAGTTGTGGTTCCCTTTTTCACACTCGGACCTCCTGCCCGCTGATCCAGTTGACCACTGGTCACCAGGATCGCGTCGCGAATCGATTCCGCATCCAGACGGCGGCGATGCATTCTCCACAGCAGACGGTTCTCCGGATCCACTGTGAGATTTTTCTCATCAGCGAATACCCCCAATCGATAAGTGTGGGACAAAACCATCTCTCTCACCAGATGTTTCACCGACCAGCCGTTCTCGACAAAATCCGCTGCCAGGTGATCGAGCAGATCCGGATGCGATGGTTTTTCACCCGTCAGCCCAAAATTATCCAAGGTGCTCACCAGCCCTTTGCCAAAGGTCCAATACCAAATCCGGTTCACCATCACTCTCGCCATCAGTGGGTTCTCCGCCGAACTCAGCCACTGGGCGAATTCCAAACGTCCGCTCTTTTTATAGCCAGCAGGGATCACTGGTGAATTTTTCGTGATCGCTACTTCGGGAAAACCACGCGGCACATCCGGCCCGCGATTACTCAGGATACCTCGAATATTGATAAAGAAATCTCCGGGCTCTTTGTCATCTTTCACCGACATGATCAAGGGACGCTTCCCTCCTTTTTTCGCCTTTTTGAGCTCGGCCGTCAGCTTCTTCAATTCACTCTCGAGTTTCTTTTGCTCACTCCTGGATACCAGCGCTTCTTTTTCCGCAGCTTCTCCCACCGGAATGAACTGCACCGCATCCACGATGACATTTTTGCCCTCAGTGCCATCAGTAGCAATCGTTACGAAACCCTTTTTCCCCGCCTCAAAACGGAACTCTCCCAACGAGCGAAACAGCTTCCCGAATTTAGCCGGATCCTGCTGATTGATCCGTATCGTCTTTTCCCCATCGGCCGACTTGATCGTCACCGGCGCATTTCTCGCCCGTCTGATATTCGAGTTATGCGACAGGCGCACTTCGTAAATACCGGCCACAGGTAGATCTGGAGTAAAAGTCGCCGTTTTTTTGCCCTTCTCTTTTTTGTCATCATGCAAATAGCTCTTACCAACAAAGGGTGGAGTGTGAACCGAATGTTTCCACTCACCGATCAATTTGGCATCGCCATCGTCCACCACAATCCCGCGCAACTTCGAGGTGTCCGTAACGATGAAGGGAATCAACTCAGGCCGGTCGACTTGATCCGGGTCGGGTAGATTGGCCATCTTTTTTTCGTCCATCGGCAGCAGCTGCACCGCATCCGCTGTCACCACCCCCGTCGTGCCCTGGTTGGAAACCATCACATACCACTGATCGTTATGATCAAACTGATACTGCCCCAACGAAACAAAACGATCACCAACCGGAGCCGCTTCTTGCTGGTTCACATAGACCATCTTTTCTCCATCCAATGAAAAAATAGTCACCGGAACCTTGTTCGAACGCGATTCTCCATGGGTGTAAGACAAACGCACCTCATACCACCCCTTGTCCTTCACCTTGGGTGAGAAAGTCAGCGTCTTTTCCCCCTTGCCCGTATTTTTATCGTGAATGTAACCTTTGCCCACATAAGCCTTGAAATGAGTCGACTTTTTCCACTCCCCCACTTTCACTGCATCAACATCATCCACGACAATGCCCGGCAGCTTCTCCACCGCAATCGGTTGCAGCGGAGCCACCTTGTTCAGGTCTTTTTTCAAATCAGTCACCTGCCTCTGCAGAGCAGCCATCAGAGCCTCGTGTTTTTTGAACGCAGCCTCCTCCGACGCAGGCAAAGGCAGCGGCGTTTCCACCCAGCGTGATACATTGGAGTGAACCATCGTCTGCGTGCTCATCAAGATGCCTGCCATGGCGTAATAGTCCTTGGTCGAAATGGGATCAAACTTGTGATCATGACAACGTGCACAACCAAAGGTCAAGCCAAGCAAGCCCTTACCAATCGAATCAAGTTGTTCATCCACCACATCCGTTTCGAGAACTTTTTTATCCTGACGTTCGTAGTTGGTCGGCCCAAGGCTCAAATAAGCGGTGGCGATCAAATGCTCAGTTTTGTCCGCCATAGAATCATGCGGCAACAAATCTCCGGCGATCTGTTCGCGCACAAATTGATCGTAGGGTTTGTCATCGACAAAAGCCTGAATCACATAATCGCGGTAACGCCAGGCATCGGGAAACAATAAGGTTCGTCCTCCCCCACTCGATTCCGCAAAACGCGCGACATCAAGCCAGTGCCTGCCCCAGCGCTCGCCGAAGTGAGACGAAGCCAGCAAATCATCAACTACGCTTTCGTAAGCATCCGCTGCACTGCTGGTAACAAAAGCATCGATCTGAGCCGGGGTTGGCGGCAGACCAATCAAATCAAAATATACCCGGCGAATCCAATCGGCTCGATCCGCATTGGCGACCGGTTTTAATTCGGCCTGTTCCAAACCCGCTAGGATAAAGCGGTCAATATCATTGAAGGCCCATTTCCCATTTTTCGTCTTGGGAACCAGCGATTTTCCAACCGGCTTGAACGACCAGAACTGTCGACCCTTTTCCACATCAATCCCCCGCTTCGCCGGTTTCAAACTGCTGCCTCCCACCCGCGGATCCGGTGAGCCCATTTTCACCCACTGCTCAAGCAGGGCGATTTCCTCAGCTGACAACTTCCCCTTCGGCGGCATTTCAAAATCAGGATTGCTGTAGCGCACCGCCTCGACCACCAGACTCTCATCAACATTACCCGGCACGATCGCCGGACCCGTATCACCACCCACATGCCAGCCTTCCCGCCGATCCAAGTACAACCCTCCCTTGCGTTTGCCGGATTCCTCCGAATGGCATTTGTAACAACGCTCCACCAGAATCGGCCGGATCTTCTTTTCAAAAAATTCCACACCGCTGGGCGAAGCCGAAATGATCGACTTGTTTTGAGTTTTCTCAGCGGCATTAAGGCTCCCTGCCACAAGCCCTCCTAGCAAAACCAAAACTCGCAAGTTGGGTCTGACCAAAAATTCACAAACATCTCCCGTCCTGCAAAGTCGAAACATGGAAGCGACGGGGGTCAATCTTTTCCAAAAATAGCACATTCAACATAATAAAAGCCTCGGATGCACATTTTGGACACGAAAAAGTGAAGTTTTTTAAAGAAGTTAGAAATAAGGGCCCGCAAAGAGTACCTGCCCAGTGGTGACATACTCTTGATTACCCAAAATCTGGACCACAATATTCTGGAGATTCTGGCGACTATGCGTTACAAAGCTCCTAGTGAATAACGTTTTGAAACACATCCCGGCATTAATGCTGGCATTATTTTTAAATACTCTTTTCCCACCACCTCCCTCTTATCTAAATCTGTATTTATCGGTGACATCTACGGTTAAATCCGCAGCCTTGCTGCTTTCCGACATCAACGTCTCTGACTATATCACGTCACTTGCCCCGAACCTCATGATAGGTTTGAACCATCTGCAATCATGGGTTTGACTAGCGTTTTGCTTGAGTTTATATTTTGGAATCTGAATCAAGCATGGACAATCCTTAGGATTTTCCGGAAAAATATTACCAGTAAATGAAATCATCCAAAAATGCTATAAGCCAGTCCCGAGCAGCTGTTAAGCGAGCCTTGCGGAAGGATGACCGTATTCGCTTGGAAAAAGGCGCGAATCCTGAAGGACTGCAGCGTAATAACTCCATTTTCCCAAAAGATTTTTTCAAAGATGCTCACATTTCCAATTTTGGACAATCCATCGGACGATGATGTCGCGTGGAACGGAAGTAAGCGATTACCTACCCTTCCTTGCGGATCTTTCCGCAAACAACAAGCAATATTTCCTCGAAGGAGGACAGGCCGTTAACTTCTGGGCCGAATACCTTTCAGCGAAAGGACGCTGTGAGGGCATCTCCGACTTCAAGCCCTTCACATCAAAAGACTGTGACATCTGGATCGACCTGTCTACACTGAATTACCTCGGTACAAAGAAGAACGGCCACTTACTCAAAGGGAAATCACCCGCGGATGGACAAGTCGGGATTTTCACCACCAACGAAAGCCCCGCACGTATCATCGACCTTATGATAGGCGTCTATGGGATTCCCGCGAGACATCACAAACGACTATTGATGCGAACGCTGCAATTACACGGCATACGAGTTCTAGATCCTCTTCTTCTCTTCAAGAGCAAGAGCCATTGCTTGGTGGAGTTGAATCAAACTGGTAGACAGGATGAAAAGCACCTTCGGATGCTGTGTCTCATTCTCCCTGAGTATATACTGGAACTTCTTGACGTGACACAGGCAGGCAACCTCACACAAAGAGATTTTATCAATGAAATCAAATTTCTACAAAAAATCTGTGAAGATCGACGTGTGGAAACTGCTTTAAAAACTGTCAATGTCACCCCGGCAAAACTGATACCTGTAGACAAGCTTACATCTTCAAACCTTTCAAAATTAAAACGTTTCTCTCAATCGATTTCCGATTCTAAGCACAATTGATGGTTCCTCTCGATTACCGGTCTTACCTTACTTGACCCCCCTCCTTCTTGTAAGGAACTCACCAGTGAATCCATGTTGCGCTCGAATCTGCGCCAAACATCCTTCATCCGAAAAACTCGTTACGGCCTCATGGCACCACGGCTTACGAATTTGCGTTCCCACACAGCCAATCCACAACTTACCATACCGAGCCACTACTACAGGATAGCTTCTGCCTGTTTTATTTTCCTTAATCCGGTAAAAACTAATATCTTCAGGCAAAAAGGCAGGAGACCCAAACAAACTATGAGTGCGCAAGGCATTCCTCTCGTCTTTTGGAAATATAACGATAGGCCAAGCGCAGGCAATAGGTCCTCTGAGAACGTTGATAGCTCTTTTTACCGTGCCATCTTCCACCGATACGGATTTAGGTTTGGTGATTGGCTTGCTATAGAGCTGGGCATCACTGATCGCCTTGATAATCTTCACCGCATTCGGATGAGGTTCTTCCGGATACACCACATAATAAAAATAAATACGCGTTTCAGTCCCTGCTCTTTTTTCAATGCGATTGACCGCTTCCTCGACGGGAAGAACCCAACCGTCCATTTCAACCTTACCTTCTTTAAAAACCGACACATACAGAATTTCAGGTTCACCTTTCTGCTCCTCTATATGTGCTTCATGCTGCTCTTCTCTTGCCCCATGACATCCAAAAAGCAAAATCGCTGAGCCCAAATAAAAAATAACACGCAATGCCTCCATTCATTTATAATAATGAAAGCATTAGCGGAGGTTTAACAGTCCCTCTTTTTCGGTAGCACAGAGCGAGCTAAACTGATCAAAAAATAAGCTGGAGAGTATCAATGAAAAGGTGGAGCAATGGGAGGGAATTTTACAAACCTACCCCAACACGGAGGTCAGCTATTGGGATCACTTGGCTCCCGGCAAATACCAGCTGATTGTATATGACCACAGCAGCAGGCCATTTAAAACCAGTAAAACAAACTTTGAAGTCAAGTTCAACGATCCTGAGATTGCCGATTTGGGAAAGATAGCGGTTCCTCGCTGAGCTCTAAGCTATTCACTCAAAGCACGGGTTTGATATACAAAATATGTGAATAGCTGAAGATGAGCTCGGTAGCGCCCTGCGTTTCGCGTTCAGCCAGCGCTGTATCATAGTCGGTTCCAAAAAATTTCCAGCTACCGTTCTTCAACTGCACGGCCGCACGCCCTAGCGGTCCCGGGACAATGCGAGCCACGCTCGATAATCCGGGTGGCAGGATCACCTGCCCTGCTCCCCCGTTGCTCTTGGTCTTTACGTAGCCTTGCCCCCAAGTGACAACTTTTCCGTCTCGTGTCACCGCAAAAGACTGGAACGGCCCGCAGGCTATCTGAACCACATCTTTCAAGCCTACCGGCACATCACAGGCACCGAAATCATTTTTTCCCCAGGCGACCACCGTTCCATTCGATTTAAGCGCCAGGTTGACAGCAGAACTAGCAGCAATTGCAGTGATGTCAGATAGACCTTTCGGTGGTCGATTATACCCGCTATTCATAGCCCCGTAATTCGTCACCGTTCCGTCCTGTTTCAGCAGCAACCAGTGGAATTGCCCAGAAGCGACCGCCTTGACTCCCTCAACCGCTCTGACTGGTTTTTGTCCCGGCCCCCAGGTGAGAGCAACACCATTTCGGGTGATTCCATGACAGGCCCCCAAACCAGAATCGATGCTCACCAGATCCCTGGCTTTGGGCATAATGCGACTTCCTCCGTTTTTGTGTTCTCCCCAGCCCAGAACCGTACCGTCTTTACGCAGCGCCAGTACGTTCCGAAAAGCCCCTGATAAAGCCACCACCTCATTGCCTAATTCCTCCGGGATCTGATCTGCGCCATAGGCCTTACTCTCAACGATCTTCAACACATGGACCCGGCCGGGTTTGCCGGGCGGTGAAGCTTTGCCAAGTTTGAATTCCGTGGGGAGTGGCAATACGTGGATTTCGTGGTCACCTCCACCTTTTTTCAGGCTACCTCCGGCATGGATCATCACACCGCCCTTGAAACTCACTGCTGCGTTGCTGGTAACCGTCGCCACACCTATCTTCAGTTTTTGTACCAATCTCCCACTTTCGACTTCCCAAATCCCCAACTGCCCGTCATTCGAACCCGCGAACAAATAGCGATCCAGATCAAAAAACCCCAAAGCTCTTACAAAAGAATTGATCCCTAGGAAAGGTTTGAGCCCAGTATAATTACGAATTAATTTTCCTGTTTCCAGATCGAATAATTGAGGAAACGATCCCTCTTTCGCCGCCAGAAGATAACTCCCGTCAGCGGTGGTCACCAATCGTGGAATTAATCCCATTATGCTTTTGATATCGAACAGGGCTTCGTTTTTTCCAACCTCAAATACGCGGAGCGGCAAGGGGCTATTCTTCTTACCCGCACCATACGAAACTACAATCCGTTTGCTTCCCGGAATAAAAGCAATATCCGTTACCGCATTTTTGTAATGCGGTTCCAACTTCCAGACTGGAGCCTTGGATTCAACCCCATAGAGAACAACACGCCCATTATACCCACCTAGTGCCACCTGTTTGCTATCCGGCGAAAACCGTGCGGTGCGAACCCCCGACTCACCAAAAGCAAATCGACTCACCACCTTGCCTGTTGTCGATTCGCGAATCTCCGCTCCTGTCCAATTAGTGATCAGGAGAGATTTCCCATCAGGCGAAAGCTCAAGACTGCTCGCCAAAACTTTATCTACTCGATTTGTTTCCTTTCCGGTCTCCACATCCCACCAACGCATGGTCAAATCCCCCGTCTTGCTACCTCCGGAAATAGACACCGCCACTAGAGGAGATCCAGGTAGAAGAACCAAACCATTTACGTAGCCAGTGTGGCCAGACATTTTTTTGGAACCCAAGGACGGGGATCGGATGTTCACCAGCGAAGCTGGCGTTTTTTTCAGCAGCGATACCATTTTGCACTTCGGATGCGCTTTTTGAAAGGCTAATCGTGACTCCTTGGAAATATCCGGACAATCATTTATCACAAGTTGCTTCAATCCTGTCATTCCCCGCAGCTTATCGAGCCCCTTGGAAGTAATCGCAGTGCCTGATATGTCGAGTTTTACCAAAGATTTGCTCCCTGATAGAAAAGTAATTCCCGCATCCGTGATTTTAGTTTTTTGCAAAGCAAGATCTTTCAACTGCGAAGCCCGCAGCAATTGCTCCATGCCTGCATCGGAAAAAAGAGTCTCATTTGCACCGAATATAGTGAGCTTTTTCAACGATTTAAATTTTGCTAAGCTCTCTCCGGTGACACGGGTCTTTTCGATGTAAATGGCAACACTTCGCAAGTGAGCCAGATGAGCCAGGCCCTTGTCGTCAATGGCTGTTCCGCTCAGGTTGTAAAAATTGATTTGGTCGACATCTTTAAAAATGGCCAGCTCATCATTAGTGACAGGGCAATCCTTGAGAATAAAAGTCACGATGTTAAATTTTCCTTTCGGCAATTCAGCCTCCGAAGTGATTTTGCCAGCGCCCCTTTGCTTACCTGGATAATTAGCTGTAATCCATCCCCCCTTGGAAAAAACCCATTTGGCAACCTTCCTTAAGCTCGCATCTCTGGCGGCATTCACTGTCTCAATGGGCACCGCTTTATTGCCTCCGGACACCACCACCGGAGAAGATACCTTTCGGTTGCTACGCATGATCATGACAATCAAAAGAACAACAGCGACAAGAACCGCCCCTCCTATCCAAGCTGCACCAAACCCAGCGCTTTTGGTTTTTACCACCGTTTTTTTCTTTGCGGAAGAAGGCTTGGAAGTGACTTTAGGTGCGGCTGAAGCAACTGATTTTTTTATCGTTGGGCTCACCATTTTGCGCAAAGCTGCAGAGCCGGTCACCATTTTGGGGCCTTGTGGAGGTGAAGCAAATTCAGCCATTTCTGGTTCATCGCGGACTTGCAACAGGCTGGCGCTGAATTCACCTGCATCAGAAAAGCGTAACTCCTGATCCGGTTCCATTGCCTTGACGACGATCTCATCAAACCCCCGGTGAAGCCCCTCAACCAGACTTGAGGGTGGCTTCCATGCACCTCGGGGAATTTTCCCAGTCAGCATTTCATAGAGCATCACCCCAATGGCATAGATATCGACCCGGTGATCCACATTAGCACCGGTTTCAAGGATTTCCGGGGCGACGTAATCAGGAGTGCCCATGGCCATGTTGGTCTTCGTCAAGCGGGTGTGCTCATCGGTGATGCCTCCACCGGTCAGTTTGGCCAGGCCGAAGTCGGCAATTTTCACATCTCCTTTCTCTGTGATGAGGATATTGCCTGGCTTGATGTCGCGATGGATCACTCCCATGCTGTGTGCATAAAAAAGGGCATCACAAATTTGCTCAATCCATTTGAAAATATGATCAGTAGAGATCCCTCCTTTTTTAATAATTTGTGAAAGATCGCGGCCCTTCACATATTCCATCACAAAAAACAACTGCCCGTCGGTAGTTTGGCCAAAACTGTATACCGTGATAATATTTGCATGGCTCATTTGAGCCATGACGTGGACTTCACGCTGGAAGCGATCTGAAAACCTCAGAGCTTCGTCATTCTCGATTTTTTGTAGTATCTTGATCGCCACCGGGCGGTTGATGCTCTTTTGCACGGCCTTATATACCGTGCCCATCCCTCCCTGTCCGATAGTGCGGATGAACTCATATTCATCGAGAACCACATTCAGGTTTGCAACGTCCGCAGGCACTGATTGATCCTGCTGCTCTGGTACATTACCAGGCACAGATCCGCTCTCTTCATCGATGAAGCTGATTTTTATTTTATTTTTAGATCTTGATGGATCCGGTGTTTGAGGGATGTCTTCTTCCACGAAATCAAAATCTACAGATACACAATGATCAAATCAAGACTATTGTCACTTCTCTCCAGACCTGGGGTGTAAGACAAAAAAGTTAGCCCTTGTTTATTGAAAGCTACCGTATCACCCCTCAACATCATTCCGCCCTTTTAGGGCTGGCAATAAAACTGGTTTAACCCCAGCGCTTCGCACCGGGCTATCACATTTTGTCCTTACAGGACAGCTTGCTTTCATCTCTTTTGCGCCAACGGTGCTCAATGAGACAGCCCAGTGCGAAGCGCTGGGTAAAAAATCCAATTCTTCCAGCCCTGCATGGGCGAAACGCGCAGCTGTCAGCAGCTTAACTATTCTGTCTTGCACCCCCACGGCTGTTCCCCCCCCTTCTAGCTCACTTCACCAACAACGGATCTCCCTGCCTTTTTCGCCACTCCTCCAAACGCTTCTGCAGCGATTCAAATCGCTGCTGATACTGCGGCATTCCTGCCAGATTATTCATCTCCCAAGGATCTGTATTCAGATCAAACAACTGCCAGTATTCTTTCACTGGATAATAAATCAGCTTCCAATTATCATCACTGCGGATCATGCGTTGGGCATTGGTGTAATAACCAAAAATATCTTCATGGTGTTTTTCCACCTTGCCTCTCAACACACCGACAAAACTCTTCGCGGTCACCTCCTCCGGAATCTTGATCCCCGCCAAGTCACAAGTCGTTGGATAAAGCTCGCGCAAGTAAGTTTGCGCACGGCTTCTGGATCCCCCTTCGATCCCTGGTCCAGCAATAATCATCGGCACATTGATGGTATGCTCATACATATTCTGCTTTCCTCGCAGCCCATGACTGCCCACCGCCATGCCGTGATCACTCGAATAAATCACAATCGTATTCTCCAAATCCCCACTCTCCTCCAGCGCTTTCAAAATACGCCCGACCTGGGCATCCAAATCATCCACCACGGAATAATACACCCGCAATAAATCTTTCACCGCATGCTCGGTCCGCGGCCACGCCAGCAGGGCTTCATCCCGACCATCAAAGTTACCGTGATCAAAGGGGTGCTCCGGCAGAAAGTTTTCCGGTAGCTTCATATACTCCGTTTTGTATTTCCCCTCCATCCCTGGCGGCATGAACAGCGGATCATGCGGCGCAGTAAAGTTCACCTGCATCAGCCAGGGTTTCTCACCCTTTTCTTTGATCAAGCCTATCGCCGCGTCGGCAAATTTAGCGCTGATATCCGGCGTCAAGCCAACTCCCAGCTCCGGATACTTGCTTTTCCCATCTTCACTTTGAAAAATCCAACCGCGATAACCGGTCACTGGAAAACCCTTCCAGTCCTGCTGCTCTTTCATCCACTTGCCACCACCACCACGATAGTACCCAGCCACTTTGGAATAGCCTGCCTTAGTTGGCGTAGTGTTCACATGCCACTTGCCCACATACCAAGTATCGTAACCCGCCTGTTTAAAAGTTCCCGCCCAGAACTTAGTGTCTGGATCAAAATCAATCCCCCGACGACTCTGTTGATGCTCCCAGCCATGCCTACCGCTCATGATCTCCGAACGGCTCATCCAGCAAATCGGATACGAACAAGTCGCCCGTGAAAAGCTCATCCCGCGTGCCGCCAAGGCATCCAGATTGGGCGTATGAATTCGATCATTACCAGCCAAAGAGCGAATCGTATCTGCACGTTGATCATCCGCTAACAAGAAAAGAACGTTCGGCTTCTTTTCAGCAGCCATCACCGAACCAGCAAACAAACACAATGCCGACAGCAACATGATTGTTAGATTGCGCATTGTAACCCCTTGCCACGATGTAAAAGGGGCGTGCATTGGTAACTGTGGCACGTAATGGCATTGCGTGGGGGCGTGGAACGTAATGGTATTACGTGGCTTGCAGACGGTTTCGTGCGAACACACGGATTGCCAATCCATGCCACGATTGGCAAGGGGTCTATGGTGAAGGAGTGGCGCGCAATGGCATTGCGTGGAGGAACCGACTCGAGGGAATACACGGATTGCCAATCCGTGCCACGTTGCGAAGGAAGCTTTGGGCAAGTAAGTGGGACGCAATGGCATTGCGTGGGGCGACGGGGTAGTTCGAGGAGAAATTGCTAATTCAGCTATTCGAACCTTAACAAAACCCCAAAACAAATTCACCCTCCGTGTTACAACTTTATAATACGATGTCCACATGTCTACTTCCCCGCCCCCTTCATCAGATAAGCAAACAAATCCCGCAGCTCATCATCCTTCAAGCCCACCAACAAACCTTCTGGCATCAGCGAAATCGGCGACGCTTGCAACGAGGTGATCTGATCACGTGTCAAAGTAGTCAACTGCCCAGCCGGATCTCGCAAAGTCACCGTCTTAGGATTTTGATCAGCAATCATGCCAATCAACGTGCGACCATCTTTCATCGTCACGATGAAGTTGGTGTAACCCTCGCGAATCTCCAAACTCGGATCAATCATCGCCGGCAACCAGAACTCTAGGTTGCCTCGTTCATAACCTGTCAAATCAGGACCAATCACCCCACCCTTATCAAACAGCTTATGACAAACCACACAACGCTGAGCAAACAAGGTATCCCCTTTTTTCGCATCACCAGCACCCTTCTCCAACAATGCCATGATACGTTTGATCTCCGCCTGTTTTGCCGCGGCAGGTTGTGCTCGCATGTCTGGCCAATGTTTGGCTACCAGCGCATTGATCTCTCCATCATTGTGCAACTTCAACTGCTGCACCACATCTGGCTCGATGTCCCTCGCTTTGATCACCCATGCATCCACTTGAGCCAAAAACAACTTCGCCCAATCCTTACGACTCGCCAAAACCCTGTCCGCCGTGCTGCGCACATTGTGCTCCGCAGGCAAGCTGCGCCCATATCGAGTCAAGATCGTCTTAGCGATGGAGATGTCATCGTAGTTCGCCAACGACTGCATTGCCACTCGCTTCAGCGCACTTTGCTGATCCTGAGCCAAGACCGCCAACAAAGGTGCAATCACACTTTTATCGCCTAAATTACCAAACAACTTCGCCAAGGTCACCCGCTCTAGAGTATCGGACTTGCTGCTCTTCACCACCGCGATCGCCTTTTTCAAAGACGCCTTATCACCACGCTGAACCCCCAAGACCAGATCACTATCGCCTGCTTTTTTAGCGTATTCATCCATCGCCTTGGTCAATTCCTCTGGCAACTTAGGAATGGTCGCCCCTTGGAAAGCCTGTTGCAAACCTGTCATCAAAATCTTCTGAGCTTCTTCGTCAGGTGCCAACTGCAATAGCTTGGCACACATCTCAAAATTCTCAGCTCCACCCGCCATCGCATAGCGCCGCATCAGACGTGCTGCCATTTCCTGTTTGAACAAAGGCAGATCCCAGATCTTGCCATCCTTGACCATATTCTCGATCTCGCCACTACCGTCTTCCGCATGAGCCTCCAGCGCCCACCAGTTCATCAGCGGCATGTGCAAGTCCTCCATATCTTCACTGCGCCCGAGCAAATTACGCACAATAGGAATCGCTATACTGGCAGGCAATCTTTTGGCAGATGCCGCCAACTGGGAACGCACATGCACACTGTCATCTTTAGCCGCCATTTCCGACAGCTTGTCGCCCAGATCCGTGCCCGCTTTACGCCGATCACCCACCAGCCTTACCACCCAACGACGCACATCCGCATCCTGATTCTCCAACCACATGATTGCTAAACCTTCGGTCAATCCCCCCAACAGATTCAAAGCCCACAAAGCCTCAAGTGATTTCTGCCCACTGTCAGCACTCACCAGTTTTTTCAATTGCGGCAATACCGACTTATCACCACGCCAGCCCAACTCCAAAACCGCCCGCCGCCGCATCCAGCGATTATCACCATCAAACAAAGCGATCAGATCCGCATTCGACGTTTTAGCGAGATCAAAAGTCTTATGCTTCATGTCCATGCCCTTTGGCTTGACGCGATAAATACGACCACTGTCTTTATGCCAGTTATCCACCGGGTAAACATGGCTCAAACGCGTGTCTGACCAGTCAGCAATGTAGATGCCACCCTCCGGACCCACCGCACCAAACACAGGGCGGAACCAGCGATCTTTGGTCACCATCAAATAATCTTCGTCCTTAGTCTGATAAGTCGAAGTGTCCGCCATCACCTCCGAGACATGCACCACGTTCTGCAAAGAATTCGGCGCAATGATTTTCCCCTTGTAAGAATCGGGAAAAAGCCCGCCCTCATAAATCATAAAAGCCTGAGGAAAACGACGAGTATCCCCTTCATGACGCATGTGTTTAAAATAACCAAAAGCATAGGGATTGGTCAGCGGCCCGTGTTTACCCCAACCCTTCTCGCCATAACTTCCCTGCGGATAATACATACCACGGGTATTGCCATGATTGGTGCCAGAAAAAACCCGCCCCTTGGCATCGATCTCAACACTGAAAGTATTGCCGCCACCCTCGCCATAAATTTCAAACTCATGGGTATCCGGATGATAACGCCAGATGTTCTGCCCCTTCCACTTCACCATCTTACCCGTCGCCGGATTTTTCACATTGCCGGTGCTGGTACTACCGTTGGCTCCGTACAGCCAACCATCAGGCCCCCACTTCATATTACTCATCACCGAGTGCGTGTCCTCAAGCCCGAAGCCCGACAAACGCACTTCTGGATCGCCATCGGGAATATCATCACGATCAGCATCAGGATAAAACAACAGATAGGGAGGGTTACTCACCCAGATTCCTCCATGCCCGACCACCACCGAAGTGGCGATATTCAAACCCGTGATCACATCCTTGTGTTGGTCGTAATACCCGTCCCCATTAGTATCTTCAAACACCGTGATGGTATCCTTGCCCTTCACCCCATGCGGAGGAGGCTCCGGCACCTTGTCAAAAACAGCCCGCAGATAGTTGTCGTATTCCACCACCTTCAAACCCGCAGGGAACTGATACTGCAAATACTGCATCACCCACATCCGACCACGGTGATCCCAAGAGACAAACAAAGGCTGACCAATCACCGGCTCACTCGCCATCACCTCCACTTCCACATCCTTGCGCGTGCGAAACTCCTTCGCCGCTTCCTGAGCGGAGACCAAAGGGATATCCAAAGAAAGCATGGTCCCCCTGCCCTTGAAATTTTTGATAACATCCACCACCCCTTTGTTACCCGCCATGGAGGTGTCTTTTTTCTTCCCCTCCTCCGCAGGCACCGATTTTTTATCATCAGCAGCCAACAAAGCGTGCGGAAGTAATAACAAACTAAGAATGGCTACAACTAGAGCATTTTTTGTGATCATAAATAAAATCTATTGAGGGATTCGTGAACCCTCAAAGCTTCATTTACAATTATCAATTATCAATTAACAATTCTCACTTAATCCCCCTACCAGCGCATCGTCACCGAGATGTGTGAACGCCCACTCTCTCCATCCAAGAATCCCTCCTCCAACACCTGCCAGCCATAGGCCGCCCGCACCACCAGATTACGGTTAAGGAAATAATTCAACCCTGTTCCCGCCCCTGCTAGACTACGCGATGAAGGCTCACGCGGTAGGCGCTCAACACTGCCGCCCCATCCCGCATCAAAAAAAGCAAAAGCTCGCAAGCCTTCTTCCATCTTACGTCCAGGTTCGATCAAAGCCCGCTTGCCACCTTCTCCTTCATACACTGGCTCTTTACCGCCCCAACCCAAACGCGACAAGGGTGCAAACGCAGGTGTATAGAGTTCGATGTTAGCCACCGCCCCGTAATCCGCCCGGGTGATATTCTGCTCAAAACCACGCACCGAACCCTGTCCGCCGAGGATCAGGCTTTAGCTGGGCAAAAGATTCGTGCTGCTCGCCTGCCCCTCCAACATGAGATGCAACTGGAAGTCCTTTGGCAAAGGGATCATCTGGGTGAGACTGCCATTCCAGTAAACATACGACGAGCCTGCCCCGAGCCGTAGTTCATTGAACACGTCGTCAGAATTTTTCCCAGAAAATCCACCTGGAGACATCACCAGCCGATTGTAAAATTGAGTCAGCCCCAAACGACTACGCTTGCGCCCCATCTGCGCCAGAGTGAATTGATAAATTTCCGTATTAGTATCACTGACTCTCAATCCACCAAATTCAAGATTATTATTCGTCGTCTTGAAATCAAAACCCACATGCAAGTCCTGCTCGATGCCCCACCAAATAGGCAGAGGCTGCACATAAACTCCCGACAACTGCGCGCTCTCTCCACCACTGTTAAAAGTCTGACCCGCCGCCTGAATCGATACATCCGTATTCACATATCCACCCAGAAACCTAAGCTCGCCACGAGTCGCGGCAATCGGTGCGCGGTAGTAAATCGAATGCCCCTGCAATCCTTCAAAATCCACCGACGTCGTGTATTGGTAACTGACAATGTGACCCAAACCAAAAACATTGCCCCACTCAAATCCAAAATTCAGTCGATCCACTCCGATAAACTCGTTACCCGTATTATCATAACCCACATAAGCCGTCAGTGGTCGCTGCTCGTCCACCTCCAGAATCATGTCCGCATCACCGAACTCCGTGCCAGGAGTGTAGAGCAGATTGAGACTACGAAACGGATTGCGACTAAGGAAACGCAAATCCTGAAGCAAAGTGGATTGGTAAATCAAATCACCCGGGCTGAGTCGGATATACTGGAGGTAATCCTCCGGATCAAAATATTCTGCACCGGTCACCCGCACTTCACCAACCCGCCCCACTACGATTACTAACTGCAATACTCCACCACTGACATCCTGTTCCGGAAACCCCACATCGACCACCGGCAAATCCGCCTCGCGGTAAGCGAGCACCACATCACGAGTGATGTTTTCAATCGCCGCCACACTGAGCGGCCCATTCAGATAGTTCTGCAAAGCTTGCAACACTTCATCCGGAACCACCAGATCATCACTACCAACCTTCACATCACTGACCTTCGGTGGCGAATCCGCCTGCACTTCATCCATCGCCCCCCACAGCACGATACCCGATATTTTTCCGACCGCTTCATCACTGGAATTTTCCCCGCTTGCAGGCAGTTCCGGCATCATCACCGTCGCAGCACCATCAGGTCGTTTGACCACCTGTGGCACAATACGCATGATGTCCTGCCCCTGGACCATCGGGCACGACAAGACAAAAAGGATCAGCAAACCAAAAATCAGGGAACCACTGATGGGCACAGACGAACACTGATTTTTTTTAAAGATGGCGCGCTTCCGCTTGAGATATGAATCTTTGAAATAGTTAGGCATTTGGTAATTTTAAAAAAATTCTTATTCCCCATCAGTGCTAATCAGTGCAATCAGTGGTTAAAATATTATTCCTCCTCTTCTTCAACATCCACTTCAAAGCTTCCCAGAGTGTGCATCGAATGATTGGGCAGAAAATCCACAAACCCACCAATACGATACTCTGGCCATTGCCACCAAGAGTCCCTTTCGAATGTCGCAGGCCGGATGAAATGGATGTCCTGACGGAACAAGGAAGCGGGCAGCTCAATTCCTGGTGTCCCTGGCGTGGGCATGAGCACATCACCTGGCAAGTTGTTTCCACCAGCTGCGGCAGCAACGGCAGCAACGGCAGGAGTGACACCCAGTGTATAAAAAGCAAAATTGCCCGGGTCAACCAGGTTATATGGCCCCAATCCAAAGTTATACAACCCTTGCGCATTAGGCGTGATGCCCGGTCCGGGAGCGGCAGTTCCATTTAATGAAGCCCCGACGTCAATCTGATTACTCGCCGCCGAGGGAATATAGAAACGCAGTTGTCCCGTTCCCATGGGAGCACTGGAAAAGACGCTACTGGCATCAGCGGTGAGTTGCTCTAGGCCACCAACGCTGCCCACGCTTATAAATGTATTGCCCGATGTGTAGGTGTCCCCACCGCCGGGTGCACTTCCAATAAATGCACCGACCAGACTCACATTGCCGCCCGTTTGTATCATCACGTCGCCCTCTACATCACCACTAGCCCCACCATGGCCGATTCCGGCCCACCCACTACCCACAGTAGTTAGTGTAAGATTTCCCGCATTCACCACGCTTATATCTCCACTCTTATCTCCTTCGGCTCCAATCCCTCCATTGCCCAGCTGCGCGTAGGCGTTGAGGCCTCCTCCTCCCTCGAAGTCGATCGCTGCTGCAGATGTTATCGTCGTTGCTCCGCTTTGACCTCCTCTGGCTCTCAGCCCTCCATTGCCCAGCTGCGCGTAGGCTTGGGTGCCTCCTCCTCCCTCGAAGTCGATCGCTGCTGCAGATGTTATCGTCGTTGCTCCGCTTTGACCTCCTTCGGCAAACGCCCCTCCATTGCCCAGCTGCGCGTAGGCTCTTCCTCCCTCGAAATCGATCGCTGCGGCAGATGTTATCGTCGTTGCTCCGCTTTGGCCTCCAACGGCTTCATACCCTCCATTGCCCAGCTGCGCGTAGGCGAAGTCTTCGCCTCCTCCCTCGAAGGTGATCGCTGCTGCAGATGTTATCGTCGTTGCTCCGCTTTGACCTCCAGCGGCTCTATACCCTCCATTGCCCAGCTGCGCGTAGGCGATGCCGTCTTCTCCCGCGAAGTTGATCGCTGCTGCAGATGTTATCGTCGTTGCTCCGCTTTGGCCTCCAGATGCGTTTAACCCTCCATTGCCCAGCTGCACGTAGGCTAAGTCGCTTCCTCCCGAGAAGTCGATCGCTGCTGCAGATGTTATCGTCGTTGCTCCGCTTTGGCCTCCAGCGGCTATATACCCTCCATTGCCCAGCTGCGCGTAGGCTTGGAAGCCTCCTCCCGTGAAGGTGATGTCTCTCCCAACAGACAGTTCAATATCTGCGTCAGCTACCGCGTCAGCTGTGGTGTTGAAGGTGCCTCTATCCGCTCCCACATGCCCTATCTGCACATAGCTGAAATTAACTCCACTCCCGCCTGTCGCACGCACGTCATTCAAGGCATGCACCACTATACCTCCATTCACCGTTACATTCGCTCCTCCCACATTTGCCAGATCCAAATCCGTCCCGTCCAACGCAATCCCGTTCGTCACCTGAAACCCCAATTGCGCGAAGTTTCCAACCCCACTATTGCCGCCTTGCAAGACCACATCATAGCCGAACACATTGGTATTGCCCGATCGACTTCCCACCGCGATTCCTGCAGTCTGCGTGCCGTCTCCGATGTTCACACTACCGCCATTGCCATACACCGTCGTCGAGCTCACATCCGCATCTACGAAAACCGTCGTATCATACGCCGTAGTCCCATCCCAACCCGCCACGATGTTGATATCGCCTCCAGTGTCGTTGAGGTTCTGCACACTGGCGTTGAAGTTCACATCCCCCACCGCCAGGAAAGTCAGATCATAGGTCGAGTCATAGTAAATATTCGAATTCACCGTGATGTCGCCATTCAGCATGTCGCTGCCCGACGGTCCGTAGTCCGGATCGCTCAGCGTCGTATCAATGGTCACATTATTCGACCCCAAAGCGTTCTCGATATTCACCGCCTCGGTCATTCCGATGATGTAATTATACGGATCGAGCAACAAATTCCCACCCCCGGTATCCACCGTGCCGTAAAAGCCCAAATACTCCAGACCAGACACTTCAGTAAAACCTCCCGCGCCTCCGCCCGCTCCTCTATTCTCAATCGCCCCCTGGAAATCCATTAGCCTATCCGCCCACAAAACCACTCTACCGCCGGCTCCCGCGCCCGTCGCATTAGCCAAAATCTGCGCGCCCTCTGCCACGCTGGTATTCTGCGCATTGGGCTTAGTCGCGTCGCGTCCCCGATCCCCACCACCAATATACACCTGCCCGCCGCCACGATACCCACCGGCATCAATCAACGCCGTGCCACCCAAACTCACATTGCCGCCAAAAGCCATCACCTGTCCGCCCACTCCCGCATCACTCGTCGCGCTGATCTCTCCTCCCAGCATCACCTCGCCATCACGCGCGCCGTTGATCAGCACCATGCCGCCATCACCACTGCCCCCATTAGCCGAAATCCGTGAACCCGGTGCCAGCACGATCTGCGAGCTCTGCATCTGACCCGAACCGTCCTCGGGATCCGCTCCCAATAATACAAACCCTCCGCCATTGCCACCGTTGGCGCTAATTTCTCCATTCGCCCCCAAGCCGATAAAAGATCCGGTCACATGAATGAACCCTCCGTCCCCA
>JAJRVS010000200.1 GCA_024277195.1 Verrucomicrobiota bacterium
AAATTACCGAACAGCACCGTTTTGGCCCCTTGTTGTGGTCGATGTATTCGCTCAGTGACTCTCGTTCGGACAAGGGTTTTGTGATGAAAATCAGCGCACTGACCGGCCCCTTGGGCAAAGCGGATCACCAGCAGGTGGAATTGTTTTTGCAACAAGGCGGTCAATGGAAATCACAGGGCGAAGCGCAGCTTGATCCCGATGCCTGGGTTGCCACTTTCAGTTTGCCCAATTGGAATGAAAAAGTTGAGACGCCCTACAAGTTGGTTTACGCCGACCACCACAAGGATGGCAGTAAAACCCCCTCTGAGTGGAGCGGTGTCATCAAAGCTAATCCTGAAGGGCGAGCGCTGCGCTTGGGAGCACTCACTTGCCAGAACGACTACGCTTTCCCTTACGAGCCTGTAGCGAACAACTTGGTTAAACTGGATCCGGATATGTTGTATTTTTCCGGAGATCAACTTTATGAGAATCATGGGGGTTTTGGCATTATTCGCGATCCGGCTGATCCTGCGATTTTGAATTACTTGCGCAAGTTTTATCAATTTGGCTGGTCATTCCGTGAAGCGATGAAAGACCGTCCAACGCTCTGTTTGCCAGATGACCACGATGTGTTCCAGGGCAACATATGGGGAGAAGGAGGAGCCAAAATGAAGAACCAGTCTGGCGGAGCTTCGTCGAAAGGTGGTTACCGGGAGCCGGCCAAAATGATCAATGTGGTTCATCGCACTAATACAGCCCATCACCCCGACCCTTTTGATTCCACCCCATGTTTGCAGGACATCAGCGTGTATTATGGAGATATACTCTATGGTGGGGTGAGCTTTGCTATCTTAGGGGATCGCCAATGGAAAAGTGGCCCGGAAAGAGTGGATACCGGCTCGGGACGGGCGGATCATGTTTATGATCCTGATTTTGATACCAGCGCATTGGATAAACCCGGCTTGGTTTTGTTGGGAGAACGCCAGGAGCAATTCCTCAAACAATGGGGCAAGGACTGGCGTGGGCATACGATGAAAATTCTGCTTAGCCAAACTGTCTTTTCTGGAGTCGCCACTCATCATGGCAAATATGATGGTTACCTGAAGGCGGATCTGGATTCAGGAGCCTGGCCGCAGACGCCGCGTGACAACGCAATTAATATTATTCGCGAATCAAAAGCTTTGCATATCAATGGGGATCAGCACTTGACCACGCTGTCTCAATATGGCGTTGAGCAACAACGCGATAGCAACTGGTCCTTCTGCACACCGGCGATCGCTGCAGGTTATCCGCGCTGGTGGCGTCCGGACGAAGTGAGCATGCCGCATCAAAATCGGCCCAAGGCTAATCGTGATCATACCGGTGAGTATGTCGATGGCTGTGGCAACAAGGTGTATGTCTATGCGGTAGGCAATCCAATCGTTCCAACGGAGAAAAACCGTTATAAAAAAGCCCATCAAAAAGGCAGCGGTTTTGGTCTGGTTACTATCGATAGCGAGAAAAAGACCTACGTTTTAGATAGCTTCAGGTTTCTGGTCGATGCCAGCGATGGCAAGGCGGATAGTCAATTTCCCGGTTGGCCGGTTACAATCGAGCAGAAGGAGAATGGTGGAGATAATGTGTTGTCTTGACTCTTGATTGACTTGGATTTTATCTGCTTATGATTTGCCCCGCTACCGCTTGAAATGAGACGGTCGGCGATCATTGCCCAAAGGTTGTAAACCACAGGGGAGATGTTTGTGGACTAGCTCATCATGGTAAAGGAAGGTCTTCGGCACCCGATCCGGCGGCATTGTTTTTGCAAAGGTCGTTCAATTCGCCCAATTTTGCTTGCAGGAACATGGTAGGTTCACCGATGCAGAGGAAGTTGTAGTCTTGGGCGACCAGAGCGGGGCCATCGCCGATCATCCACATGTTTTTTCCTGCATTGCGTCCGGCAGTGCGTATTTTTTTCAGGGCGTTTTGCATTTCGTCGGATTCGGGTTTCCAGCAGATGCCGAGATCAGCAGAAAGGTCGTAGGGGCCAACTGCGATGGCAGTGGTCAGCGGATGGGCGGCGATGGCGTCTGCGTTCTCCAGTCCTGTGCGGCTTTCGATTTGCGGCAAGATGATCAGGTGATCTTCGACTTCATTTTTCCAGCTGGTGTAGTTCACGTCCGGAGCCCAGTGAATACCTGGTCCCCCGGGACGGCGACGACCACGGGGTTTCATGTAAACGGCGTCCTGAACGGTCGTCATGGTGTCGAGGGACTCAACGTAGGGAATCAATAAACCGCAGGGACCTAGATCCAAGGCCAGTCGGACGGGAGTGAATTCCGCAGCGGGAGGGCGGATGAGGACGGGGAAGTCCTGTCGCCGACCGATGGCGCAGGCTTCGGCGACCATGGTGGCATCGTAGGTGAGGTGCTCGAGGTCGATGATCAGGTAGTCGAGTCCGGCTTTCATCGCCATCTCCACCAAACCGGGCCAAAAGTGAAAAGTGCAGAGGATGCCGGTGGTGATATGATCTTCGGTATCGATTTTTTTGCGTAGAATACGGGCAGCTTTCATTAAGGGAGGGGTAGGGATTAGCTTGGTTATGTGTTCGAGTGCTAAATTGATTCTTTGAGCGCTCTCAAGCAAGTTTTGCTTGCTGGTATCTTTATGGAACCAGGGCGAAGTCCAAGTTGTCGGGTTGGGGGTGGAGTTTTCTCCTGAAAATCAAGGGAGGGCTTGACCTGAAGGGGCAATGGTCTTTAGGTTGTCCATCTTATGATATCAGAAAAATCCCCATTTCTATCAGGCGCCTCACGCAG
>JAJRVS010000201.1 GCA_024277195.1 Verrucomicrobiota bacterium
ATTTTACTTTTATCCGGCAGGGCGATGAATCGCTGACTGACGGCTCCATCCTGCCACATCGGTTCGATGATCTGGTATTGGTAAACGCCGGGAGCAGGCGTTTGCTTGGAGGTATCTGTAAACAATCCGGTTGCGCTCAGTCGCTGGGGGAAATTGCTTTTTTGTCCGGCCTTGGGATTGGGTATCAGGCGGTAAATACCGGAGGGCGTGGCGTAGTCGATGTAGTAGAGTTCGCCATCCTGGTCTTGACCAAAGGTGGAGATGCGATGCGGGGTGTCGGCGATTTCCTCGTGACGCGTGATTTTATCTCCGTCATGCCACAGCGCCCAGATTTTACCACTGGTGTAATCGCCGTAGATGTAAGCTCCCTTTAGCTCGGGCAGGCGTGTCCCCTGGTAAACGTAACCGCCGGTGATCGAGGAGGCTTCGGTATGAGGGTGGGAGGCGAGTGGAGTGGTAATGGGGGCAAGCGGACTGGCGGTTTCCGGCTTGATAGGGTTGCTGGATTCCATCGCCGACCAACCGGCGTTGTGCCCTTTATCAACCAGATGGATCATTTCCCAGAGCTCCCAACCGACATCGCCGACCCACAGTTTTCCTTTGGGGCCGAAGCTCATTTTCCATGGATTACGGAAGCCAAAAGCCCAGACTTCAGGTCGAACATTTTTTACTTTAAAATAGGGGTTATCTTTCGGAACTCTATAAGGATTAGGTTTTTCTGAATGGTCTATGTCTATGCGTAAGATCGAGCAGAGCAAATCACTGTTGTCTTGGCCTGAATTCAGGATGTCCGGTGGGGAGGGCACGGCGGCGTCGCCGGTCGAGATATAAAGCATGCCGTCAGGGCCGAAACGCAGGTTCGCTCCGTTGTGCCCACCGCTGAGCCAGGTGAGCAATATTTCTTCGCTGTCGGGATCAAGTTCGGGAGTGTCGCCATCTTTGAGCCGGAAGCGCGAGAGGTGGGTGCCGTCCTCCAATCCGTTGGCCAGGGTGTAGGTGATGAAGATCTCTTTTTTTGTTTTCCATTGTGGATGGAAGGCGATGCCATAAGCGAAGGTCATTTTTGGGTGCAGGGATTTCAGGTCGATGAGCAGGTCTGCTTTTTCGGCAGCCGGATCTTGAGGAAATGACCAGATTTTGCCACCACGCTCGACCACCACCAGGCGATCGCCGATGGAGATCATTTCCAGCGCGTCGCTGAATTGCAATTTTTGGAACACTGCTTCGGAGCTGTAAGGCAGAGGGACTTCCGGGGAGCCTTGGATTTGTGAAGTTGTCCAAGCGGCGCGTTGGAGGCTGGGGATACTGGGCGCATTTTGAGCACTCGTTGTCAGAGTATAGGATGCGAATAACAGAAAAGTGTGAAAAAGGCGATGAAGAGTCATAAGAGGGGAAATCAAAGGTTGACGGTCAATCTTTTCAAGAAAAAGGTTAATGGCCGAACACTAAACGGCAACTACTAGATATATATACCCCCATTGACGAATGAATAACTCCCCGTTTTCCTTAAAGAGGGCTTTGTGCCTGTTAGTTTTATGTTTCGTGTTTTCTACTGCGAGTGTTCGAGCCGGCGAGCTGAAAGCCGGGGCGGCCAAGGTGGACATTGCTGCCGCTGGCGGACCGATTAATGATCCTCCGTATGTGAAGGCACTGGTTTTGGATGACGGCAAAAATAAAGTCGTAATCATCACAGTGGATGCGGTGGCGATTGGCGAAATAGGTTCGATCAAAAATTCGTATCTGCCGGAGGTTCGGCAACAGTTGAAGAAGGATTTAGGTATTGAGACCACGAATGTTCTGGTCAATGCCAGTCACTGCCACGCGAGAATTTGTCCGGATGTGGCGCAACGCACCGTTAAGGCGGTGAAACTAGCGATGGAGAAAATGGAGCCTGTGCTGGTGGGGTCGGGTTCAGGCTTTGAAAACCGAGTGATGGAGAATCGTCGGATCAAACTCAAAAACGGCAAAACAGCGGATGTGCGTCACGCCTATGCGCTGCCGCCGGATGAAGAGATTGCGTCCATCGGGCCGGTGGATCCGGAGATTGGTTTGCTGCGCTTGGATCGTAAGGATGGAACGACCTTGGCAGTGGTTTACAATTTTGCCATGCATCCAATCCAAGGAGTCCCGAGCGGTGCTAATACCGCAGACGTGACGGGCTTTGCTTCTACGGTGATCGAGGACAATCTGAGTGAGGGAACGATTGCGCTTTTTTTACAGGGCTGTGGAGGGGATATCAACCCGGTGGAGTATAAATCGGTATCAAGTCCGCGTGATGCGGAACCACTGGGAAATCTGCTGGGTTTAAGCGCCTTGCGGGCTTTGCGGAAAATAAAAACCAATGAAGAGACCACTCTGAAGACCATCAATCAGCGCTTGCAGTTGCCGCGTCGTAATAATGCGGTTTACATCAAAGCGATGGAAGCCCAGCAGCAAAAATTGCTGGCATCTTTGTCAGGGACGAGCCTGAATTGGGAGACTTTTTCGCCTTTGCTCACTAAATATAAAGCTAAGGAAAATTACCCTTCTTATTATTCCCACCGTTATCTGCACGACGAGATGATCGGGCGGGATAATATGAAGAAGATGGATGAGGTGAACCGCAGCAATATGAAACGCTATCTGAACAATATCTACACCATGGAAAAACTCACCCGGGTGGCGGCGAATTTGCGCTTGCTCAAAAAGCATCAGGCGGAGTATGACGCGGATGATAAACACATCGTCGATGTTGAAGTGATGGGTGTGCGAATTGGAGATTTTCGTTTGGTCAGTTTCCCAGGGGAGGTTACGGTGCCGATTGGTTTGAATATCAAAAAAGCCTCACCGCACAAAAAGACTTTTGTGGCCGCTTATTCCAACGGTTATATTTATTATGCGCCGACGGATGAGCAGTTGGAAAATGCCGGAGGGGCTCAAGAGGATAGCGATACCCAGGTGGCTCCCGGTTGGCAGAAGATGTTTGAGGACAAGGCCTTGGAGATTTTGAAGGGCTTGTAGGGGGAGGAGGGGTGTTTTTGAAGCCTCATTTTGATAGTGAGCCTTGTCAGCGACAGATTTGGAAATCATATCCTATGATGGGGGGAGGTTTTTTGGTGTTTGTCGGTCTTCGCTCAAGCGCTGTTTCGGTTGCATAAATTCAAAGGGTGAGTTAATTGCGTGATGTCGGAAAGGAATGCAGCAGTAGATGAGGGATCCTCGTACCAGATGTCTTCTGTGCAAAAGGTGGCAATCGTTTTGTTTGGTTTTCTCCATGGAGTGATGTTGCTTGTTGCGATTGTTCCAAGAGATTGGTCGCCACATGCGGACTTGCTGCCCTTGCTGACACCCTACCAAGAACTGACGGGGACAGCTCAGCAGTGGAATATGTTTTATACGATTCCCGCTTTTGCCTCGTCATCGGTAAAAATGACATTGAGGTATCCTGATGGGAAGGAAGTAGTGAGAGGTCCGGTCTTGCCGGGCTTGGAAAGTGTGCAGACTCCAAAACGGATACTTTATTATTATGTCATTGACCGGATGTTGCATGATAAATCCTATGCAAGGTTCCGTGAAGGCTGGGAGGCAAAAATTGCTCAACAAGTTGAGCGTGAGGGGGCTTTGTCTTATCGGGTGGAGGTAGAGAACTTGGCTACGCGTAATTTTTTTCATATCACCAAAGACGGGAAGCTGACAAAAGCTATTCACGAACAATTTGGATCTTTGGAGGATGCGGAATAATATGGAAGAAGGTCATAGGTTTAGAGAAATTACCCATGCCTTGTGGTTGCGTCAGGTTGATGAAAGTCATTATGCCTTGGTGCGCTTTGTTTTTTCCATCGTGGCCTTGATCAGTTTATGTATGCTGTGGCCTTATCGCCATGCTTTTTATTCCGATCAGGGAATGATCGACCAGGGAGCTGCCTTGGCTGAAACCCAGTATTTTTATTTGTCGATTTTTGGTGTGGTTCGTTCAGCTCCTGCTGTTACGGCCTATTTTGTGTTCAGTGCAGGAGCGATGGTTTGTCTCGCACTGGGGTGGATGCCACGATTGGCAGCACTGTGTGTGTTCATTTGGGTTTCATCGTGTGCTTTGCGCGCTCCTGTTGCTGTGCCGGGGTGGGATTTGGTATTGCGATCCTTTGCTTTTTTGATTTTAGTGAGCCCTTTGGGTAAGGCATGGAAATTGGGTGGATCGTGGTTGCCAAAAACAATAAGTGTTCCTGTCTATGGGATCACATTGATGCAGCTTCAAGTGTTGGTGGTTTACTGGCAGACAGTTATTGGCAGGCTGCAAGATACGTGGTGGATGAATGGTGAGTTTTTTGCTTTTTTCATGCTTTCACATCATTCACGATGGCCGGGTTTGTGGGTCGTCGAGATGATGCCGTTGATGCGTTTGCTGACATGGGGGACTCTGGTTTTCGAAATGGTTTTCCCCATCCTGCTTTTTGTTCCCAGGACAAGATGGTGGGGCATCGTCCTGGGAATTATTTTTCACCTAGCCATTGTCGTAGCGTCGAATAATATCACCATGTTTTCGCTGACGATGATAATGACCTATTTCGTTTTTTTACGAGAAGTTGATATCTCTGCTATTTTGGCTTGGCTGCGCCGGAAGGGGGAGAGGGGACGTGCGCCGTTGGGGTCATAGCGGGTGGGTTGTGGAGTAGGGGGGAATGAAGGGGAGCTTTACCAGTTGTTGATATCATCTCCTTTTCCTTGTTCGTCAATTTGGTTAGGGCCATTCGACCAAATAGCTGCACGACGGCGAACGGGGCTTCCTGCAGGTGCCACAAATCCGTCTTGATTATGATCAAAGAAATAATGGTAATTCGTTCCCCAGCCATCTAATTGTTCACCTGCTGGGATATTCCAGAAAACGATGCTTTCCGAGTTTTCTGGATTGAGACCAGGGTGAATACCATTTAATTCGTGGCCGATAGTGATACTGAATTGACATTCCCGCTCATGCGCAATTCGATCGGGTGAGGTGAAAGGCAGGCGGTGATAATGAGAGTAAAATTGTTCGATTGCCGATTCTATCATAACGAGGTCATTTACTGTTCGGGTACGTTTGTATGATTGGAAAATTTTCCAGTTAGGTAAGCTGTGAACGGGAAATCGGCTGTAACGATTGTAACGTGAATAGATGCCAGAAACTAATGCTAGGAAAAAAGAGGAAAGCACAATTAGAAAAAAAATGCGGAGCTTCATGCCGGATGTATTACGAGAAATGTTTGCGATAATTGGGAGTTTGAATCATGATAGGTAGAAAATTGTTTTCCCGTTGGCTCTACTTGGATGGAGGCGGATCGTATTGGGTCTGGGGAATTGTTGTGTTTTTTTGTGCTTGCGCACCTCCCTCGCACCAGGCGCTTGTCGAGATTAGACATACCGCGCAGATGAAGAAAAACATCTTTCTAACTGCGTGGGAGAAAAAATAAGGGAGTGGAGCCATGCGGGGAATTTATCAGCAAGGCTAGTGAAGGTCAATTCACGAGGTGGTGGGGGGATTGATAAAAACCGAGTGGTGATTAGGGGCGGATTAACTAGGGAGGAAGTAAGCTTCAGTCAGGAACCAAAAAAATGCCTGCGCGGACATTGTTTGTTCATGTTTGAACGCAGGCGGTGCTTTATGGGGCGAGAGGGACTGAGGGAGTGGGAGTGAGTAGTCGGGTTAATGAGGATCCCGATTGTGAAGGAGGCGGCTAATAAATGAAGTTGAACATTAAGGTAGGTAATCTTTAGTAGCAGGCATGAGATTTTGGAAAGTATGTGGCAATACCGTCATAGTAATTTTGGCTTTGAGCATGACTCCGGTACTTGCAGAGTCAGAAGTGTCTCGTTCTGCGCCCGATTCGTGGCAGATTTTCCGTGATGAGCTGATTTCGATAGATAATGCGCTCAAATTGTCGCCAACGCCAGATTTTGCAGCTGGGGAGGGAGTTGAAACTGAGTGGCTTGTGAGGCACCGCTTGAGCAGAATCGAAGTGAGTGGAGATTCATTGGTGGTATCGCACACCATGCGCAAACTGTTGAAAATTTCTGCGAAGGAAAAATTTTCAACAACCAAAGTAGAGTATTATCCCGATCTGGAAAAAGTTCACATTGTTAGAGCCCGGACGATTTTGCCGGATGGCAGTATCATTCCGGTAGGAAAAGAAGGAGTGTTTTTGGAGCAAGTTGATTTTGAAAGTGATACGAGCTTTTCTGATCAAAAACGGATTAGGATTGTTTTTCCTAAAACAGACCTCGGCGCGATTATTGAAGTAGTAGTGGTCAGGGAGATGAAGCCTAGAATCCCTAGGCAATGGAGCTATCAAGCGTTGTGGAAGGGCCTGAGTCCGGTGCGTAGCAAAAAGGTGGTCGTGGAAATTCCAGACAAGCTTGAAGGGAAGTTGGCGTGGGAGCTTCCGGGGGCGGATGTTAAACCGGCAAAGGAGGCGTTAGCTGATGGTATCTTAAGGTTTACTTGGGCTGAAGAGCAAATTTCAGATATAAAATATCAAATTGCCATGCCTAGTCCATGGCAACGGGGACCTGTTTTACGCGTTGGTTTGGCCACTAGTTGGCAATCTTTCGGCTTGTGGTATGGAGGATTGCTCCGAAAAGTGAATGGAGTCACAGCAGAGCTTGAATCCTTGTCCAAGGATTGGGCGGGAGATGCGGTTTCCATGGAGCCGATTGCAGCTAATTTGTTTGAAAAGGTCAGTCAGGATGTTCGTTATACCGGTCTGGAATTTGGAGAAGGGGCATTTCAGCCGAGGCAGCCGCAAGATGTGTGTGTGACACGATACGGTGATTGCAAGGATAAGGCCAATTTGTTAAAGGTTCTATTGCGAGAGCATGGTATTTCATCAAAAATAGCGTTGATTAATACTCGGTCTAAAGGTGAAGTTCCCCGGACGGTTGCATCTGCAAGTTTGTTTAATCATGCTATTTTGGCGGTGAAATTACCAGGTAAGGATCAATTGGTTTATTGTGACCCTACCTTGAATGGAATTCCTTTTGGGGTTTTGCCGGTTTCAGATCAGGGCAGGGATGTTTTTCTGGTAAATGAAGACGGCTCGTTTGAGTGGGGGAGGACTGAAGAGGTGGACGCGCCCGGTTTGCTGATGGATGCGAACCTTTCCATGGAACCTTCGGGAGCCGTTTCTGGATGGTTTGATGTTAAGATGTCAGGTTCGTTAGGTTGGCTGGTTAATCGTCAATACGAGCAGTTGGACCGTCAAGCTAAGCTGAAAGACGGGTTGAATTATTTTTTCGGCATGATTCGAGGGATTCGATTGGTTGACGTTGAGAAGGTAGCTTCTAAAGGTCAAGAAAGCACTCCTTTCCATTATCGTTATTACGTAGTGAAAACCGTGCCGGAAGACGATGAAGTGACAAAAACCATGCGGTTTAAATTTCCAGTGAGCAGGCACCTGATCACTACGATTGGTCCAAATGAATTGCGCTTGCATTCATTTTTGATGTCGCCACTTACAGGTGGCATGAAAGTCTCCGTAGCGCTGCCTGAAGGGTGGAAGGTCATCGACCAGCCAGCAGCTAAGAATTATGCACTTGATGGGTATCAATTGGATGCAGGGTGGAGTATCGATGGGCAAAAATTGCAAGGAAGTGTCCACTTGGAGCGTGAAGGCGTGGAGCTGAGCGTCAGTCAACACAAAGAATTGGCAAGTTCGGTGAGATCGTTTGCTGCTTGGTTGGATAAA
This sequence comes from Verrucomicrobiota bacterium, assembly GCA_024277195.1. Taxonomy (GTDB): domain Bacteria; phylum Verrucomicrobiota; class Verrucomicrobiia; order Verrucomicrobiales; family DEV007; genus JAADHD01. The sequence continues at coordinate 7,698 of JAJRVS010000201.1, forward strand.
CCGGTATTAATGACTCGATCGCCATCTGACGCAGAGCTTGATAGTTTGACGTATGATCCTTTGACTCTACCTAAGATGCCTAGCCCGGAGGGATTTGCAAGTCTTGTGGAATTACGTTTCCCTTTGGATCCCCATTTTCCAGAACAAGCAGATCATGAAGCGAGAATTGCGGCGTTCAAGCGAATGCAGGAACTGTATTCTGAAGGTAATGACCTAGCTCATTTTATGGGGCGAACAATGGAGTTGTATAGTCGTATGTTCGATTACCCAAGTGAGGAACAGATAGGAAAAATTGTTGTTCAAATTAAGAAAATTGTGCAGCACTACGAGGGAAAAGTGGCAGCTGAAAAAATTGCCGGTATTGAGATTTTGTTAATAGCCGCATTGATGGAAAGTGGAGAAAATGATGCAGCAATCGCTTTGTCCGAAGCGTTGCTGAAACGGAAGGTGCCAGAAGTGGTGAAGCAGATAGCGTCAGGGGTTCTGGCTTCGATGATTGTAGTTGAAGATCCGAAACGAGCGGCGGGTTTGTTTCGTGTCGGGATGAAAAACCAATTAATGCCCGATGACGAGTGGTTGTCTATGGCCGCAGGCTTGATGTATTGCATTGCGTTGCTTCCAGATGGTAACGAGGAACAAATTGAGGAGCAAATGTTATCAGTGATATCGTCATGGCCGGAGCGTAGAGAAGATCTGAAGGAGGCTTTTTTGAGTAACCCTGAGTTGCTTGTCGATTATGGTCATCATGAAGCGGGGCGGAGGTTTTTGCGGGCACTTGAAACTTCAAAATTAGCTTATACGGACGAGGATTTGGAAGCTCTGAAAAATGTGTTCTCAAAAATTGATGAAATTCAGCCACATCTGAAAAAAATAACTGATTATCTTGAACTTCATCCTTGGCCAGATTTACAAGAAGTTGAAGAGGGGCATGTGGTTGAATCTGCTACGGACTGTCTACTGACCTATAGCGAAGATGCTGCGGTGAGTTTTCGTTATGCCTTGCGTGGTTTGGTCGGATTTGGAGCTCAAGCTATTTTTGCCGACCAGTTGGCAACAGTGGTATTGGAGGCGGAAAGTTGGTTTCAGCAAGCCAAAGAGAGTTCCAAAACAGTCGCTGGTCCGCCTGAATCAATTGAGCCGTTGCTTGATTTGTTGGTGTCCGTTTGGGGGGAGGCTCCCGATGGGGAGGATTATGTTGCCGGGGATGCTTTTTTGGCTGAGGGAGATTTGATAGGTCGTCGCAAGGGGGAAAAGCAGGAGGAGGTATTTTTTCTTGCAGTGGCCGCTGATGAAGCGAGGGAAAGTGACGAGCGCTTGCAGGCTGTCGGACGGGTTCAGGAGTTGCGGGAGAAACAAGGGGATATGGGGCGTTACATCGAATCACTTGCGATGGCGGAATCTTTCATAGAAGATGCGGGTTGGGGGCATCATGACGTCCTGTTGGGAGCATACCTCAGTTTGGTAAGTGATGATTTTACTGAGGCGTGGAGGAAGTTTGATTTAGTGATTGCAGCCGAGTCAGACGACTTTTCAGGCAAAGCCTGGCAAAAAGCGAAAGCCTTGGCAACAAATCGTGAAGTGAGTGAAGCTTGGTGGAAGAGTAGCCGGCTATGGTGGGGAAAGTGGGAGGAGCTAGCGGGTCAAATGAAGATCAAGCCTGAATCGGAATGGTCCCTTTATACGCCCTGGAAGCAGAGCTCAAAAAAAGCGCTCAAGCGAGTTGAAGCTATTGAGAGTGAAAAGAAAAAGAAGAGGCAACTTAAAAAAATATTGGCAAAACAAATTGAATTTACGCGATGGCATAAAAATGGAGAAAAGGACTCACTCAAACTACTGAATTCTATAGCACAGCATTTTCCAAAGTTTAAAGATGAAATAGTTCAATTGATCGAGGCTATTGAGGGAGAAGAACGGTGATGTGGCAACTTTAAGGTATTACATGAAGGTTAGCGCATCCTCTTGGGGCCAGAGCTGCTGAATTTAATCGCGTATTAAGAATTGAAGGAGAGATCAGTCCCGCTCCATCAACCACGCCTCAAACTCTTTTGGGCGCAGTCGATAGCGGGCGATGTTGCCTATATGCAGGCTATTGATTTCGACTTCAATCACCTCTATGAATTTGGCGCAAGCCTCTTTGGGCAGCCTTTTTATTGCCTGGGCTTCGGTCCATTGTTTAGCCGCCTTTTTGTCCATATTGCCTTGCACGATATCACGCACAAACTGTCCGATCAGAGTGCGGTGACGGAGACGAAATGGATCGGGTTCGCCCAGCGATTGTCGAATCGCAGAGTAGTGCGCGCAGGATCGCTGATAGGCCCAGACGAAAACATCGCGCAGGTATTCGATACGGTTCTGTTCATAAATACCGATCAGTCCACCGATGTAATCTTCCTGCGCCACATCGATGAAAGACAGCGGGCAGAGATTGTGCTTCACCAATGGGATGTTGGCAGCCAATCGCGAGACCCGTTTGTTGACGTCCTCGAAGGGTTGCAGGTAGGGCAAGTGCACCATCACAAAAAAAGCCTGTTCAAAAGGATCTTCAATGGCTTCCGCTTTATCGAGAATCTGGATGAATTGTTCTTCGATTGCTTGAGGCACCGCCAGAGGATGATAAACCGTTCCTCCAATGCCTACGCCCAGAGAACGCAGGCGACCACAAGCGGCAGGGTTGGTCAGCAGGTTGTCGGCTAACAGGGCATGTAGATTGCAAACCGTGTAGCGATTGAATCCAATTTCCTCTGCTTGATCAGCCAGCATTTCGATGGCCGCCTTGTGATTAAGGATCATCTGCGTTTCTTCGGCATTTTTGCCATTGGCATTCTCGCCGTGCTCCACTAGGCATTGTGTTTCCAGTAGGGAATAGGTATTGCCCTCGAGGCGACTTGAGTTCCACGATAGATCGATCAGCAGACGGTGCATCACTTGCCGGAGGTAAGTCCCCGCAGGTAAATCAGAAATCCCTACTTGCCCCATTTCGAGTAAACGGCGGCGCAATTGCGGTGATAAATAGGCATCAGTGTTCGGTTGGTAACACTCTAGAAAATCAGTTTGATAACCAACAGGCGTGCGTGCGCCTATCGATCGATTTACGGAATCACGAACCTCCTTTGCCGCAGGAGACAGCCAATCCGAGTCAGTCTTGTAGCTTGGGTCTTCTTTACATGGAGGGGTTTCCCTTAAAATGGTTTCCGCTGAGGTTTTTACTGGAAGCAAATAACGGCGCCCCCGACCTTCGCCCTCAGGCACAAGGTTTCCCTCATCAATCAACTGATTGAGACGACGTTGTAAGGTTCGCTTCGTGAAATCGAGTTCAGGCCTTTTTAGCAACTCGCTTATCGAAGCGCCAGAGGGGTGCTGCCCTACTGCCAGCACGATGGAATCGAGATCTTCCTGTGGGATTTGAAGTGGCATGATATACTCAGTTTCGTGGCACGATTAGATGAAACATGCCATATTGAGCCAATAATATGACACGTTCTTCCAAATAGTGCCACTAAATTAAGCGAAATAGTAATTTTAGTGGCGCGATTAAGGTTAATCGTGCCATTTATGTGGCACGATACTCTAATGAGTTCTGAGTATCATGCCTCCTTGAGCCTGTGGTTAATCACAAAAGGCCCAAAAGGGATGAGCGAGCAGATAAAAATCAGCAAAGCGCGTTTGAAGCGGATGGCTCCTGAAATCAAGCCGTAGAACAAGAGTGCGCAGAGGATGACAAAGAGCAGGCCGTGTGCCCAGCCTACCCACTTGACAGCGAGGGGCAGGTCGGCCAGATATTTTAATGGCATGGCGATGAAGAGCAGGACGAGGAAAGAAACTCCTTCGATCAGTACCGCGATACGGATTTTTTCTGCAGTGGGATTAGACATGTTGTGCGGTTGAAGAAGTTAGGTTGAAAACCTATTTCACATTTGATCAGCGGCTTATTTTTTAGCAGCTTCTAGCTGGGCTTTTTTCATCACACTTTCGATAGTGACAGGGCTTCCGCCCTGGCGTTTGCTTTCGTCGGCGGCTTCCATGAAAGCCAGGATCTCCAGAGTTTCAGCTTCGCTTACCGGTGGCTTGCCGCTTTTGAAAAACTTGCCAATTTCGACAATCAAGGGAGCGTAACCATCAAAACCGCCGCCTTGCACGATGCCTTTGGTGCCGAATACGGTGGCACCGTAACCACGCCGACCGTCACGGATTCCGCGATAGGTGCCGATGCGCCCGCCATCCCAGATACCGACAGCGACATCGGTGCCTTCGGTATGGATGCGGGTGACCGATTGGCAGCCTTGTCCCATGATGGTGAACAACGGCTCAACGCCGTGGATGCCATACCAGAAAAAGTCGGGGTGATTGGGTTCGGTTTTGCACGGGCTGTAAACTTCGGCTCCGATGATGTCACCGAGTTTGGGATCTTTGTGGATATCAATGGCGCCCTTGGCGTATCTAAGCGAGGAGCTGGTGAACACAGGAACTTGTTTGGCTTTTGCCAGACGGTAGATTTTGAGCGCATCAGAAACGGAGGCGGCGATGGGTTTGTCGATGTAGAGCGTCTTGCCGGCTTCGATCACAGGGATCGCTTGTTTCAGGTGAGTGCGACCGTCGATACTGAGAATCATTACCACGTCTGATTTTTTGATCAGGGCATCGATGGAGTCCACCATTTCAACACCGAGCTTCTCCATCGGTTCGCGAGCTTTGGCGAGCAGTTCCACGCTTTGCGGGATGTCCGGGCTGCCTGCGGGAAAAGCGGCAACGATGGTCATGTCGGCGAGTTCGCCCTCAGCTTTCGGATCATTGATGAGCTTGGTCCAAGACGGCGCGTGGGCATCGATGCCGATGATGCCGACTTTGAGTGGGGATTTTTTATCTTGAGCCTGAGCTTGCAGGGTGATCAGGGCGAAGCTGACGATGAGAAGTTTGAATAGGGATTTTTTCATAATGCTTAGTTTTCAGTAAAGGCGTAGCGCGGATTTTCAAGCAAGAATCAGGGCTTCTGCTTATCCGCAGTCTCAAATACAATCTCGCCAAAGGCATTGCGGTCGTCGAGTCGGCGAGTGCTGGTGGTAGTGGACCAAATGGAGTGTTCCAAACGTCCGCCACCGATGGATTGGATGCAGCTGATGTTTCCGCGCCAAAGGGTTCCCGTGACAGGTTCTTTCAGACCTAGTGATGCAAAGGGGATAGTGAGCAACATATGCCATTGTTTCTTTTTTGCATTGACCTGTGTTTTATAAGTCCAGTCAGCTTTCCAGTCGGGGTCGTATTGCTCGTGACGGGGATCCATCGCGTCGCTAATGAAACCACTGGCGGCTTCTGTTTGCGAATCAGGATCCGGGGTGACGGAAAAACGGTAGGTGACGTTCGAGCTGCTGGTGGGTTTTAAGTAAAGTGAAACGGAACTTTTTGTTTTTGCGGCTGGGTTTTCTACTGCAGGGAGATCAGTGGTGATGTGTAGGTAGAGATGTTGAAGATCGTGGAGAGCTTTTATCCGGGTTTTATGGCGCAGCTTGCCTCTATTTTTCAGAGGGCTTAGTTCGGTGGTTTTAACGGTGTTCCACTCTTGCGAATCCAATGAAATAGGAGTTTGAGTCTTTTTCACCTTTAATTGCTTAGCGCCAGGCAGGGGAGCATCACGCATGGCTTTGGTGTCCCAGTTGAAGGCGGTATTTTCGAAGGGGCCTTGATAACGATTGTACCCCAGGCGCAGGTGTTTGGCGCTGTGGCCACCAGGAGGGAAGAGGGTGAACTTCCATCCGTCAACCGGGATGCTGCGCGCGCGTTTGCCATAGAAAGAAGCGATTTCTGCATTGCGCACATCGATGGCATCGAGTAGGCGGTCACGTGAAGCAAGGTCGGGCTCTATTTCGTAGGCGGTATGAAGGTGGATGACTTTGGCGAGACTTTTCACGTAGTTGAGGTCACGTCGAACCAGTGCAAGGCGGACTTTAACCTTATTGTTTTTGGCGCGTTTTTCCGCAAGGGAGAGTTGGCTTTCGAGGGTAGTGAGCAGCTTGGGCGGGTAAAGGAAGCCCAGCATGCGGAAAGGATCGCTGAGGTGTTTGCGACCACGTCCGGCAATGGGTTTGTAAGTCCAAGCTGGGTCGCGGGTACCAAGATATTGAGCATAAAGTTCGATGCTGTGATAGAGCCGGTCGTAAAATTGTTTCATTTGCGGAGCGACTTGACCGAAGGCGGCACGGTTGAATTCTTCCATCAGATCAGCTGCGTGCAAATTCTCAGCATCGTCGAACATACGGCCCATGATGTAATAAACGGGACCTTCCAGTCCGTAGAGCGCACCGGCACCATCCCGGTAGAGCGAGTGAATGTTATTTTGGACCAGGCGTTGCACTTGTTTTTCAACAAATAAAGGAGTGCGCATGGGGGTGTAGCGACTGGTGAGGTTAGGGGTCCAGTTGTAAACATAACCATCAAAGCCACCTGGCACATCAATCTCCCGCCAAGGGGCGATGTCGGATTCATTGGTTCCGGTCAACATGATGCGAGTATTTTTGGGGAAACTTTTGAAGGTCTTGGGTGGCAGGGCGGTGAGGATGTAAGACATCATCAATATGCGTTTACTGGGGCGGTCTTTGAGCAGGCGTTGAGCCAGATTGCGGTGCAGGATCCAGAGTTTTTCACTCCAGTCATCGCCGGTGTCGAAAAGCTGGAAACAGTTTTTGCACTGGCAGGCGCGGAAGCCATCAGGTTGTCCTAGGTCAACGGTTTCGTATCCCCGATCAGACCATTTCAGTAGATCCTGATAGAGCAGTTGTTGGACTTCTGGATTGGAGATGCAGTATTGCCCGGCACCTTCGACTAATCTTTTCCCGTTGATCAAAGAGAAATATTCAGGGTGGGTTTTATGATAAGGATCTATAGGAATAGCTCGCCCGTAGGTGTGGCCAGGGCCGATGGAATCGACTTTGGGAAAGCGGTTGTTGGCGATGTCGTAGAATCCACCGGTGATGGGATGGGCGACGTTGAACTCGATGGTCGGGGTGTGTTGGATATTGAGATCGCGGGGCACACTGATTTTTTTGAGCGGCAGGAATTCGATGGCCGGTGAGAGCAGGAAGTCGGTATCAGCGGCTTTGTTGACCGCCTGATAGGTTCCAAGATCAGGGTAGAGGAAACGGGTGCCGACATATTCACGGAGAAAATCGGTGATACCTTTGGTGGTGCCGAGGCGATCCCAGTCGGGACGGCGGGCGTTTGCTGTTTTGCCAGGCGAGGGATGGTCGTGGCCGACGATGATGACGTTTTTGCCAACGGTTTTGTGAACATATGCCCAGCCTTTGAACTGTTTCACATCGATACCGTTTTTTTGAGCAAAACCGGTATTGCCGAGATAGATGCCAGGTTGGTTTTTGGCATCCTGGCTTTCGGGAATTACTTCGATTTTAAAGCCGTTGGATTGGAAGGCGGCTTGGATGAGGCGAGCGCTTTGTTGCAGACTTTCCGTGATGGCAGGGCTCAGTGATTGATTCGGCAGGATGATCTGGTAGTTGGTCTTGCCATTCGCGGCGAGGATCAGGTCGTCGGCTCGGGAGGTCGGGGGCACCAGTAGCCAAACAGCGATAGAGAAAAAGATAGAGAGAGCTTTGCGATGCATTGGAGGAATTTGGTGTCGGGGGTTGGGGGTTGGGTCAAAACGCCATTCAACCACAGGTGGAGTGAAGTGGAGATGGCTGAAGGCGAAGGGAATGGGGTTCCTGGCTAATTCGCATTTCTCACACTCTTTTGTTATAACCATCCATGGTATGGCTGTGTTATGCTTAGATTTGCCTTGGGCAGAGTGTATTCACCCCGCCCTGCGGAAAATCCCACACAAGTATTACCCTACCAAGGCTCGCCTCGTCTCGCGACAAAAAAGCTTTAGAAATGCGGGCTAAACGTCCCCATTCACGGCCGTCAATAATCACTGGGATTTACAGAATGAAAGTGATTTTTATTGTTTCTCCGGGAAAAGGCCTGAACAGTTACTCAACAAGACCTCAATTGAACTGTAAGTATGCTTCGGTTTTATAAATGGCTAAATTTGCTGGCACTGATTTTTTTGGTGGCAACGGCAGGTTATTCCCAATCTGGATCCGAATCTGGATCCGGGATTTTTGACCCGTATGACTACGGAGCCAAGGGGGACGGGCATACGGTCGATACCAAATCCATACAGGCAGCCATCGACGCCTGCCATCGAGCCGGTGGCGGGAAGGTCTATTTTCACAACGGACAGTTCATTTCCGGAACAGTCTATTTGAAAAGTAATGTCATTCTGGATATTGAGGCGGGAGCCGTTCTGCGGGCAAGCGACAATCTTGATGATTTTCCTATCAAGGTTTCGAACTACCAGTCTTACACAGGAAAATTTGTCACTAATAAAATGTTGGTCTATGCTGAAGATGCCAAGAATATAGGCATTTGCGGAAAAGGGACGATCGACGGCAACGGGGATCATTGGGCAAAGGGTCCTTATGGTCTGCCCTCCTTCAGTTTGCGCCCACGAATCATTCACTTCCGGGTCTGCAAAAATATCCTTATCCGGGATGTGAGGCTCTACAACTCAGCTTCCTGGGTACAGGCTTACCAGTCATGTGAGAACTTGGTGATTGATGGGGTTACGGTTGACAGCCGCCCCAACAAAAATATTGAGAAGCCTCGATTTTTCGAGGTGGAGGGACGGAACAATGACGGTCTGGATCTGATTGATTGCCGACGGGTTAGGGTTTCTAATTGTTATATCAACAGTGGGGATGATGGCATTTGCCTGAAGAGTTTTGCTCCAGAGGAAGCCTGCCGTGATATCACTATTTCAAACTGTGTCGTAAGTACCAATGCTTCGGCTATCAAAATTGGTACGGAAACAAGTGGAGCCTTTGAAGATATCACGATACAAAATTGCGTGATTTATGATACCAGGCTTGATGCGATTTCCCTCGCAACTGTGGATGGGGCCAGGATGGAAAGGATTACTGTTTCAGGGGTCTCCATGCGCAACATCAAAGGGGCAGCTGTTTTTATCCGACTGGGGATACGCAACCGGACTTACCGGGAAAAAGCTAGTATCAATCAAGCAATATTGAGGGACATAATCATTGAGAATATTCAGGGTACACGGATCTCATCCGAATACGGGTGTTCTATCACAGGGATACAAAATGTGCCGGTAGAGAATATTACCTTGAAGAACATTAATTTGAGATTTGAGGGAGGGGGGAAGGCAGAAGACTCACAGCGTCTAATCCCAGAGCGGAGAAGGAATTATCCTTCGGGCAAGATGTTTGGTATTCTGCCTGCTTATGGCTTTTTTATCCGACACGCAAAAAACATTAGGCTTGAGAATGTGCAACTTGATTTTGCCCGCCAAGATAGTCGCAACGCTTTGTATTGTGACGAGGTACAAGAGCTCGAAATAAGCGGCCTGAAAGCTAGCGCCACGATGCAAGCTCCGGGGCTTATCCGTTTGGTCAATGCCCGGGAGGTTGTTGTGTCAGGCAGTCGGTCGACCTCCCCTATTGCAGTTTTTTTGTCGATTCATGGGGGAAAATCTAAAGACATCATCCTAGGGAGCAATCCGCTGAACAAGGCAACGCGGGAATACGTATTTGAAGACAAGGCTACAGAGGCGGCTTTGAAGGAGGCTAAGGGCCGCGGCAATTAATAGATACCCCAAAATGCGCAGAATTTTTGATTTCCATCAAGGCGAAATTCTCGATAATAGCAAGCTATTTGAGAGAATTTGAACGTGGGTGGAGATCAAAAAGGCAAGCAGTTTGGGTATTTTATTTTTGCCGCGGCCCTAATATCGTGAAATGAAGCGCAGCTTGTGAAGCTCTGCCGCACTTGAATATTGTATTTTGCTCAACAGAGGATTTTTGAAAAGTTTCTTTTATTTTACTGTGCCTAATTTCCAGACTTTGATGTCGTCGATGGAGGCGCCTTTGTTTACTGCGAGGGTGATCATGCGCTTGATGGGATGGGCGATGCCTGGGGATTTGAATTCGCCGATGAATTTGCCATTGATGGTGGCTCGCATGGCATCGCCTTGCACGACGACTAATAGGGTGTGCCATTCTTCGGTTGCTAGTTTGAGTGGGAAGATTTTTTGTTTGCTCAGGATCAGTTTGGTCATTTCAGGGCTTTTGTCACCGGCTTTGCGGCGGTCGCGAATCTGGTTGTTCATGGTGCCGGTTTTGTAGTCTTGCAGGCGGATATTCTTCAGGGTGATTCGGGCAAAAGCGAGGTGACCGGCGTGCACGCTTTTCAGTTCGCGATCAACGAAGTCGAGACCTAGAGCGTCGCCAGCTTTGAGTTTGAATTTCATTTGCACCGCGCCATCACGGAAAGCGACGTCGTGGAAAATGGCGACGCCGTGGTCGGCTTCTGGGGCGCGAGTGACCTGCATCACGCCGTCGACCAGATCGACTTGTTGTTTGCCTTTGGCACGCCAGGCACTGTTGCTGGTCCAGCCACCACCGATGTCTTCTTTGCCAGGGGTGGCTTCATCGCGCTCAAATTGGTCTGCAAATAACAGGGTGCCGTTTTTTTTGATAAGAGCGTCGTCGTCGGAGGCGATTGCCGTAGTGATGAAGGAAAGGCAGGAGAAGGTGATGGCAATGATGTAAGGGGTATGGGCACGCATGTCTGGAATTAAACAGGGGAGGGAGAACTTTTCAAGCCCTCTGGGCAGAAAAGGGTGCAAGGAGCATGGGAGCAGGTGTTAGGTTGCCGAACGATTTAGCTTCCGTAGTTTCTTGAATCCGCCAAGTAAAGATTGAGTCTATTCTGGATGATATAACGGATTGCTGTTAACATTGGGCATGGTGATGAGGCAGTTTATTTTCATAGTGGTTTTCTTTCTGAGTGATGCTGTGGTTTTATCTGCTGCTGATGGGTTGTTTGCCGATCTGGATGGTGATGGCAAGGATGAGCGGGTTAGCTGGGTGAAGTTTACTGAAACTGAAAACGAAGGAGACTTTTATCAGCTACAGGTGATTGATGATGACGGCAGTTTGTTGTGGGAAAGTCCCCAATCAACTGACACAGAGAACCCCTTGGTATTTGGCAACTGGCATTTTGGGATCCGTCTGCCGCAACTTGTCGCAGACATTGATGGCGATGGCGCGATCGAATTGGTGACTCCGGCACCACAGAGTGATGTGTCGCCGATTTTGTTCCATGTATTGCGCTGGAAGGGAGGGCGTTTTGTGGTAGGGAGATCAGGAACTCTGCTCGAAACCCCCAAAGGATCAGGTCAATTTAAGTGGACTAAATCGGGAGCCTCAGAGGGGACTTGGATTTCTTCATTTCTGGAGATTATGAAAAATGGCCATCTTCATGTCGAAATTTTTGAATACCGGGGTGGTGTGGACGTCAGGATTGGGAGAGCCGAAGTGACTCCGATGGCGGATGGTTTTCAAATTGGGAAGTGGATACAAATGATGATGACTCCTACAAATGAGCCTGCTTCCGAACCTGCGCCCACCGCTGATATGGGACGAACAAGTTACCGAGCCCGTCTGAGCAAAGCTGATCATTATAATTCCGCAGGTAAGCGGCTAGACAGTGTGGGTGATATTTTACGACAGGATCGGGCTAATTTTCATCGGGGGAAAGGAGATGTCGAGGATAGTGCTGATTCAATGTTCAATACGCCAAAGGCCAGGAATGGCATGGATAAAAAAACTCCTGTGCTGACAGGCAGCAAAAATACATCGTGGAAGAAGGTAGTGATCAATGGAACCCCCTTGGTGGAAGTGGAGGTGTCTGGAAACTACCTGAAGATAAAGTTGGTTTCGCCCTGAATATTGTAAAATTAAGGTTTTATTATTCTAGATGAGGCGTCTTCTGCTGCTGGGAGGGCGTAATATATATGTAAGGGGTGGTGGCGTTGCTGCCTGAGTTCCTTCTGTCAATGGCAGGTTCATCGATGTGAATCGTGAATTTAGGTTCATCAAGGAAGCGGACGCGAAACCTCGAATGGAGTCCCTGCATCCCATCCCCATGGCCAAAGCAAAAAAAAACAGGCAGAGCGAAAAACAGATTCCTTCGGATGAATTGCGATGGAAGGGAGATTATCCGATTTCTGGCAACAAAACCGTGATGATCAGCCTGCTTGTTGTCTCGTCGATTTCCGTAGGTTTGGTTGCCATGTTGGTGCTTGGGCTTGCCATACAAGAGGGAGATTATCAATTTGTAGCAAGAATTCTGAGAGGCTTTGGTATTTTTTGGTTGGTATTCACGAGTGCACTTTTTCTAATTGCCATTTTTTTTTGGGGAGGAAAAATGTCCATGGAGGTGGTGATTGATGATCAGGGCGTGGTGCAAGCCATGCTGAATAAAAGAACTCGAATGGCAAGTTTATTGGCGATTTTTGGAGGCTTGGCTGCTGGCGGTGCCCGTGGATACAGCACCGCAGGCGCTGGGATGTTAGCCCAAGCACGACAGGTCGAGGGATACGCTTACAAAGATCTTCGTCAAGCTAAAGGCAATCCACAAACAGGAGAGATCCGCTTGTGTGACGAGTGGCACACGGTCATGCAATTTTTTGTTCCCTTGCATCTGTATCAGCAAGCGATGGAGCGAATACAGAAAGGCATTAACCAGGCTGCGACCAAACGTGTGCCGATGCAGGATATCCCAACAGCGGTAAAAGCACTGGTGGTTTTAGCTACCGTTCTGTTCGGGGGATTTCTTTTATTGGATTTCCCTTTGGCTTTCTCGTTTTTATTAGTGATTCCGATGGTGATACTGACGGTGATGACAGTCCTTTCAAACCCAGCTCGACGTCGTTGGCGCGGTTGGTTTTTGGCAGGCTCAATTGTGACTTCAGTGGCAATTTTGTTTCAGATGAAACCTCCTTCACTTTATGAGGAGGGGGCGGGATTGGTAATCGGAATCCAACTGGTCATACTTGCTCTTTTTACGTTTTTTGGTGCCTGTGCAGGGCTTGGCGTTCTTAATCTAACCCCTTCAAGATCCTCGTCATGAGCAAAGCTAACAATCAATCTGGCTTTTGCCGTTCCTGTGGTGAGCCAATTGGCGAAGCTGTCCGCTTTTGCGAGAGTTGCGGAGCGGAGCTGCTCAATTTACCAGATCAAGCTGTTGAGGTGAGAAATATTGACGTTCACAAAGTGAACGAGGGTGTCGAAAGAGAGCGCCGTGGAGAAAGCCTTGGACGAGGCAAACGTGTGATGTTGGCAATCGGGATGGTGATCTTGGTCGCGGTGCTGATGGCATGGTGGGTTTCCACAAGCATGGACTTGAGCGCGCCTCCTTCGGCACCTAAAAATTTAAATTCTGAAGAACTCTTTCCAGTAAAACCGGAGGGAGTTGATTCTATTAATAATACAATCGATGGTAAAAAAGTCCTTATTCGAGGAGACGGTCATGTCATGAATTCACCCGGACTGGGAGTGAATCGTCCTGTTTGGGTTTTGATGGGACCTAAAGAATCGACTTTTACCACCGCTGTTGAACTCATCAAGGGCAAAGGCAGCTTTACTCCAGAAGTTCAGGTATTGATCCCAGAACTCGTTCAGACGGCAGGTGATAATTCGGAAATATCCATTCGGTTGTCCTTGATCAATTCCGCGGGCAAGGCTGAACTTGTCGAGTACCACTTGAAAGCTGTGAATCGCTGGCAAAAACTAGCAGGAAACTTTGCCTCTGATTCGGAAACAGGATCTCACCACCTTCGCTTTGAAGCCAATGGGTTCAAAGGAGCTATCTACGTTGATCTAACTTTATTGGTAGAATAGGAAGAATAAATCGGTAATTAACACTAACTTACACCAGTCATGGCTGATCAAAAATTCTGTGAACAATGCGGAGCTTCCTTGCAGCAAGGAACTCGTTTCTGTGAAGCTTGTGGCCAAGCTGTGCTTTCTTCGTCGGGTATTCCACCTGGATCATTTCAAGAGGTTCGTGATATGGACATGCCTTCTAAAGTAAGTTTCGAACTGAAATCCGCCGTAACTAGCGGGAAGGAAATGCCGCCAACTGTGTTTGAGCAGACTGAGAAAAAAGGTAAGCGATCGACTGTGGTAAAAGCTTTTTTAATTGGCTTATTTATAGCGGCAGTAGGGTTTGGTTGGTGGATTATACAAGGAGAGAAGCTGTCCGGCAATATATCTTCTGACCCATCTGATGAAAATTCCAATCTGGTGGTGGCTGGTGATTTTACCGGTGTGCTCGAAGGAGGTATGGAAGGTGATGGCGGCCCCGTAGATCTGGAAGGTAATAGGGCATGGCAAATGATCGGACCTGCAGACCAAGGCATTGTGTTCTCCTTAAAAACTGGCCTGAAAGAAGGAGTGATTAGGGTTCGCTGCCGAATTTCTATTCCTGAATTAGTGACCACTGACGCCCAACTTGGTGGGATGCGTGTGCGTTTTCGTCTTATAGATCGCTATCAGAGTTCGGCCGTCGCTGATGATTTATTACAATCATCAGCTAAATGGCAGCATCTTGAGCATGAGTTCGAAGACACAGATTCGGGACCTTATCAACTTGGCATCGAAGTATTGGCATTTACCGGTGCAATTTATCTCGACGATGTGGAAGCTCGCCCGGTAATTGTTGAACGGCAAGGGCAGAGGGAAAGCTTGGAAAACACAGTGGCCGAAGACCCTGCGGATGCGAAAGATACAGGGGAATCCGATCTGGAGAAATGGGTTTCCATCCAACCATGGTTTAAGCAATTGGAAAAATCCATGCCCAAGGGAGTGAGCCTGGGCATTGCAGAGAGTGAATCGGAATTTTCCGGCTGGAAGGGCTTTGTGATTCGCGAGTTTCATTCGCAGCAATCCGGTTTCGATCCTGATGTTGCTCCGCTGGTTGGTATCTTTCAGGTGTCACCGGATCGAAGCGGTGTAGGTTGGTTTGATCCTGTGTCCGATGAATGGCAGCCGATTGAGGATTTTTTGGCGGATCGAGGTTTATAATTCATAGTTACCTCAGAAAGATGATGTGTATTGAGTGATGAAGTGTCCTAAGTGTCAAACTGAGATATCCAAGAAAGCACAATTTTGTGGCTCGTGTGGGTATCGTCTGCCTAAAGGCAAAGATTCTCCTCAAGCGGTATCGAATAAAGCCGTGTCGATCACTACCACTGCCAAGAGGGTGGGCTTCGGTTCCCGTTTTGTTGCCAGTTTACTGGACGGAGCCATGTCAGGAATGGCCGTATTATTATTGACCCAAATAAACAATCTTTCTTGGATCGCACCAGTTGTGGTGGCGGCTTACGGATTTCTTGAGGTGATTTTTGGATACACTCCGGGCAAACGAATAACGGGTCTGGCGGTTTTTGACCTTGCGGGGCGTCCTCCTTTACCTGTCGCCCTGGCTCGCCGCTGGTTGGTGAAAATGGGCATGCCTTCATTTTTTCTTTTATTATCAATTGGAGCGGGAAAATTACAGCATTCAGGAACCATGCTAGCAATGCAGGTGCCTGTCATGCTGGTGATGTTGAGCGGTTTGTCAGTCTTTGGCAAAGCTCGGCAAGCTGGGTGGGATCGAGCCTCGGGCACGATAGTGGGGCGTTTGAAGCTTGCCGGGGGTCTGGCGAGTGATATGAAGTTCTTTGGCAAGCGTTTGAAAGAGGCAGCGAATGGTGTCTGGCTAGCAGTCCAAGGGCAGTCAGGCTTATTATCTAAAGAAGGTGAATTTTCTTTCAAACAACTATTATTGCTGCCTGTGCGCTTGGCAAAAGCACGTTTTTCAACTTTTGTGAAATGGTCAATCGCTGGAAGCGTGATTCACTTTGTTGCAGTAAGCTTTTCAGGTGGCTTCAATGATGTGGGTGATTTCCCTCTTTGTCTGGTATTGCCGACCAAAACATCTCCGTTTTTTCCTGTGGCGCTTGCCCTGTGGGTAGCCTTACCAGCGGTGATACGTCAGTTGATGCTGTCCGGCAAACCGATCAGCCCTATGGAAATAGGTGGTAAGGTAGCAGTTTTTTTGCCTTGGATTGCTGGAGCGATTTATTTTTTCCTGACCGGCGAGACTTCATGGGCCGACGACATGGGGCTTACCGAATTTGGAAACGATCCGCTGGGCAAGTTCATGGGGGAAGGCGGACCTGCCATGGTTGCCCAGAGTGCTGTTTCGGGGGTTGCTGCTGGGGTCGGGGCGGCTTTGGGTGGCGGGCAAATCTATGGGACTGGAACGAAGGAGGATCCATTCCGGGATTATCCTGACGCGGATCGTCCGCCTTACATGCCGAAACCAGATGGCACGGGGCCGATTTACGGGAGTGGAACCCCTGATGACGCCTATCGTGACGAGGCCGCAGCACCACCGCTCCCACCACCACTGACAAAAACTAGCCAAAAAAAGAACCGCAAATCGGGCAACCCTCCGCCGTTACCGAAAGCAGAAAAGCCCAAGCATGAAGAGTCGAAACCGGGGAAACAAGAGTCCGGTGAAGGTGTAGAGGAATCAGAGGGAAAGGGAACTTCGGAACGGTCATCACCATCAAAAGAAAAAAAACCGTGGAAGCCTGAGATTCTGGAAGGTGGCAGAAGGGAAACCCGCAGAGGAGGCGAACACGACAAGGGGGAGTCCGAAGGTGCTGAAGGAGAGCAATGGGTTGCCGTGACGCCACCACCTGCTCGCCCAAGAGTTCCGTCGCCAACATCACAAGGCGCCACGGTAGAAAAGCGGGCAGCTTCGACGAAGCTTGATCCAAAAGTCGCCAAGTGGATTAAAGAGCGATCTGCTTGGTCCAAGGACTGGAAAGTCAGTGAGGATGGTAGGCATGTCTTAAATCCAGATTATACAGGGGGCAAAATACCGATCGAATGGATCACCGGAACGTCGGATGACACCACTGCTGTGAAGATTTTTTCAACTGAGATACCTGTTCAGGAGCATAGCCTTAAAGCTAAGGGTATTAGAAATACCATTGTGCTTGAAGACGGTATGAAGTCAGGAATTATTCGTAGGTTTCGCCATTGGGAGAAACTGAATCCCGTCGATCGGGAGAAAGTCATCAAGGAGACGGCTACAATCATTGCCAAGGAGTTGGGATTAGAGACTGTGACCATCAATATAGACTCAAATGATCCAGGGCTGCTACTTGATCCTAGTAGACCAAAAACTAGAGGCAACATGGCGCTCGGTGTGTCAAATCCTGATACGGGTATCATCACGATCAATCCGGATTCCGATTCATGGGAACACTCTAGATCTGTGATTGAAACCCTCGCACACGAAATGAAGCATCAGCAACAGGATGATCCATCGAACCCGATGGAAACCCCTGAGGCACGACAAGCTGCTACCCTGAATTCTGAGAATTACCATGAATTTAAAGACGACCCAGTTAAATACCAAGGGCAATACAACGAAACGGATGCAGAGTCTTTTGCGGGTAAAATTGGTGTTGAAGTGAGTGAGGAAATGAAAGAAAATTGGGAAAGGGATGCCGGTGCTACGATGAAGCTTTTCGAGGAACTGGCGCAAAAACCAGCTCATACGCAGCCCTACCAAACGATCAAGGAAGTGAAAGCAGATCCTGAGGGATTTATGGAATATCTCAAAAAACCAGAAAACCGGGAGATGGCTCAACGTTTTATCAAGATCATAAGAAGAAACAAAGTGGATGCGAATCGATGATGGCTTTGAATAAACAACAACAGGAGGCTTTGGAGAATGAACCGTGGATTCCTGTGGCGCTGGCATTTTCGTCACTGGGCTATCGACCGGAATCAGCCTTGCGTGACGCAGCGGCTAGGCTACTGCAAGCACCTGATCTGGCGATTGATTTCCTCATTTTTGCAAAACAACCCGATCAAGTGGTGGATGCAGTGGCAGGAACGCCCAGCAGTCTTTTTCGTCCGCTTCCGAGTGGGTGGACGGTATATGCTTTGATGGATGATTTCGCCTTGGCTCCGACGGGGGCTTTTCTGTTAGCTGCGGAAATGATCGTTAATCCCCGGGGTGTCGAAACTCTTTTGACGCGGATTATTCATCACGGAATGGTTGAAACAAGGGAGGACGGCACACGGGTATTTAAATATCCTCCAATCAGGACTCGTCTCGAATCTTGCCATCAATGTGGAGCTCCCATTTTTCCGCCAGACAAACCCTGCATTGAATGTGCTTCCGACTTATCCGTTGAGCAACAAAATCCGAGCGAACAGGAGCTTGATTTCTTTTTTTCGCTCTTAGAAAAAATCGAGCCTCAGAAAAATCAATGTATTTCCTGTGGTGCTACACTGGGAGAAAATGCGGCATTTTGTGGGGATTGTGGAAAAAAGGTTAATCATGACCCACCAGTCGCAAACACCTCAAGTTGCTCCTCATGCGGTCAGGCTCTGGGAGAAAATGCAAAGTTCTGCGGGAAGTGCGGCGCGGCCACAGGCAGCTGAAGCACTAATGTGATTTTGGGCGGTCCTGCCAGTCGGATTAAGGGCTTGATGAAGATGTTTTCTTCTTCTTCTCCGGTCGATAGTTCCCATCCCGATGAGCAAAGATCACGATGCTACGCCAGCCACTTTCTGGGAACATGATCTGATGAAGACCGTTGTTTTTAATGGCGATGATTGAATCTGCTTTGGCTGCAATGGTGATTTCAAATCCATCTCCCGACAGTCCGTCCGGTCGTCTTAAGCGCAGCTGTGATTCTTTGTCCAGAGCATTGTGTATCCTCAACTCTGTTCCGACTTTGACATCAAGGCATCCCGGATAAAGCGCTTCTGGACCGATAATGATTTCTCCCGAATCGAGAGGCTCTTGTTTTCCAAGCGGTTGCCACGCAGCGATGAACCACACAAAACAAAAACCAAGTAAACCTACCGTGATCCAACCCCACATACGACTAAAAACAGGCACTGTTTTTTGCAATAATCGTTCAGGGTTCTGGCAAGCTATACCCAGAGGGTAACCATAAAAAAGGTGAGCCACAAATGCCAAAACCATTGCTTGCGGGGCGTAGCGAATATTAAAGATGTCTCCGAATACGGTAAATATGGCAAGACATTCGAGCAGCAGACCCCACGCGATCGCCCATCCCCAATGCCGTCGCAACATCAGCAGTGCATAAATCCAGCCAAAGCTAATGCCGTTGGAGAAGTGGTAAGCAAAACCCAGTAAATCTGTCCAAGGTGTCGAGTGGTGGGCACCGGCTAACCACATACCATATACCCGAATCGGAGGGAAGGGATTCTGGCCAGCCCAGTGCAGGGGGATTCGCACTAGGTCGTAGCCAAGAGTCCCCCACAATCCTCCGATGAAGCCGCATTTTAAGCGGAGCAGGAAATCTTGGTCATGACTTTGCCTTCCCCACCACCAGAGCCCTGCCAATGCAAGCATCGATGGCAGCCCAAACCATAGTCCAAGAGTGTGGAAATTAGCCACTTGGTATAAGTGCCCTAGCAGAAGGGCGATGGAGGAGAGCGACAGCAGCAGGAAAGCCAGTCGTCTGATTTTTTCGGCGGTTGATAGGGCTTTCATTGCTTCCTAGTATTTTTCTGAGTGCCGTAACTGAAGGTGTAGGTTTGGGGGTCGTAGTCCAACTGTCTGAAATAGACGCCGGTGCTATTGTGTTTGTTGCGATTGGGTTTGGGATTGAGCTTCCCGTCGTACCAAGCGACAAAAAACTTATCGCGATGTCTGATGATAGACGGGTAACCTCTATCCATGCCTGTTTTGTAGCCATTGGCGGCGACTTGGAATAGCTCTCCCTCTTGTGAATAGTCGGCGGAATTAAAAACATACAAAAAGGTGCCTCTGGGTAGGGAGTTTTTGCGACCGATCACGGCGATCCTGCCATTGTTCAAAGTGACGGCATGTAGGCCATCCAATCTCTCTGGAGAGTTGGCATAATCACCCCAGGTGCGTCCGTTGTCGGTGCTTTTGGCATAAATGCCGTATTTGTTTTTCAGCGGTCGAGCTATGGATACCATGGTGTCTCCGACCATGGTGGTGGTGGATTCATTCGCACTGATCTCATCCGATCCTCCCTGTGAGGGGACTTGGAAACAAAGACCGACCTGTTGCCAGGTTTCTCCGTCATCGGCAGATTCGAAGAATGTGGTTCTGCTGCCGTAGGTGGAGGTGTAGAGTTTGTTTTTATGGTAAAATAAGGTTCCGGTTAGCGGGCTGCGGTTGGCTTTTTCATCGACGACGGAAATTTTTTTGTTTTTGAAATCAGGAACTCCATTGATGATAGGGGTTTTCAGGATGACGGTTAGGATTTTGTTGGTGTGACGTCGGTTGATGTCCTCTGGATCGTTGCTGTCAGGTTCCTCGCTTTTTTGATGAGCTAAGGTCACGAAACAGGCGACGATCAGAAATTTTCCGTCGGGACTGGTGACGGCTCTAGGGTCTCGGGTGTCCGCCTTTGAGAGTGGGTCTTTTTTCAGCACTTCTGGGTAATCAACTAAGAGGTGCTCTCCGGTATAGAGGGTGGTGGGCTGACTCCATGTCTTGCCGTAGTCACTGGAGTGTCTTTCCCAGAGGTTGCCAGTCACGCTGACGTGGGTTTTGTCGTGTCGGTAAAAAATATAGATGACTTCGCCGACCATGGTCATGCCGACAAAGGCGTTGTGTTGTCCCATCGCAACGGGCTCTACAGTGATGATTTCTGAGAAGGGGGTGGGGACTTTTTCGCCAGCGGCAAAGGTGGGGGTGGCGTAGTTTAAACTTGCTAGGGTTAGCACGGTGAGCAGTTGGTGGAGGAAGTTCATGGTGGAATATAATTAAAATGCGAGGTGATGGTAGGGATATTTTCAGATGAAGATAAGATTTTTTGTAAGCAGCTTGGGTTCGTGCAGGGAAGCCAACGCGGGCATTTGCGGTTGCATTGAGTCGGAACGAATGATTCTGTAATTTTCATATGATGACTTCTTTTGTGAAAATATCGCTAAGCTTGAGTTTGTGGGTGAGCTTTTTCAGTCAAACTCTCTTCGCTGGGGAAACTCTTACTCTATCCACCCGCAGTCGGATAGAGGCTTCGAAATGGGTGGTGCCTGAATTGCAGCATACGAAGTTGCCTGTGCCTACGCCTGCCGGGGATTTTGTTATCGAATACAAAACGGCGAATTGGGATGCGGGGAAGACGGCGATCATTGTCTGTGATATGTGGGATACGCTGCGCAATAAGGTCAGTGCCGACAGGGTGGCGGAAATGGCGCCTCGCATGAATGAGGTGCTTGAGGCTGCTAGGGCGAAGGGGGTGCTCATTGTGCATGCGCCGAGTGGGACGATGGATTTTTATAAGGATACACCGCAACGTGCGCGCTGTGTGAATGCGCCTGCTGTCGAAACTAAGGTGCCGCTCAAATGGAATTATTTGGACGAAAAGCGTGAGGCTGCTTTGCCGATTGATGATTCGGATGGTGGCTGGGAGGGGGAAACGCTGAAAGGCACTCGTCCTCAATCTCGTCAACATCCGGCGATCGTGATTGATGCCGATGACGCGATTGGTGATGGCAAGGGGGTGTATTATTTGCTCAAACAGCGGGGGATCAAAAATGTGATATTGATGGGGGTGCATACGAATATGTGTGTAATGGGGCGTCCCTTTGGGATTCGTCAGTTGAGCTATCTGGGCATGAATGTGATGCTGATGCGTGACATGACGGATAGTTTATACAATCCGCAGATGGCGCCTAAGGTGAATCACTTTCGTGGCACGGAGATGGTGGTGGAGCATATCGAGAAATACTGGTGTCCGACTTTGACCAGTAGTGATTTCATTAATAAACCAGCTTTTCGATTTGCTGGTGACAAACGACCTCATGTGATCTTCATGGTGAGTGATGATCATTATCATGCGGACAAACTGATGCCGGAACTTGCGCAATGGTTGCGTGAGACACAAAATCTGCAGGTGACGGTGCTGCATGGGCAAGGAGAGCACAGTATCCCGGGTATGGTGAA
>JAJRVS010000202.1 GCA_024277195.1 Verrucomicrobiota bacterium
AGCCGGGACCGATGCGATCGGGTGGCGTTTCATATTTTGCGCAGCAGCGGCTTTTTACCGCCAACCCTGGCGATCCGCAAGGAATTCGAAAACGCGCTGGACTCGGCTTACGCTCTGCTGCGCCGATCCATCGCCCAGCTCGAGGCAGTGCAAATTGCCCTGCGACGCAGGTTGCCGGATGAACCGTCCCAGGCGCTCGCCACAATGGGTGGTCTCGGCGCGGAGGTGGCCAGCCCGGCGGTACAACGACTCTGTGCTCTTCGCAGTGCAAATCCGGTTGCGGCGAGCGAGAGGGAAATAGTGCAAAAGATTCGCCATTTCAATGCCCTGCGGCGTAAAGTGATTGAGCGTATGCAGGAAAGATTGCAGCAGTTGGCAGCATTGAATGCACAGGCCGAGGAACTGAAAATTCAGGACGAGCTCTTGCACAGACGGCGCCTCGAGTTGCCGCCTTTGTCGTATGCGGCTTTGCAAAAGCCATTCGCACAGGCTTTGTACACTCGGTTTGAGGAGATTGCGTTGCAGGATATGCCTGGAAGCTGAAAAAAAAGCCATTTCGAGAAAAATTCATATTGGTTAAGCTCACGCAAAAGTTCACTGCAGCGGCCGGGCAAAGGTGGTAGCGGTAAAGTCAAGAAAGGCCTGGAGGTTGTTCAAGATATTCCAGTCCTGGAATTAAATTAAAAGTTGAGGCTCAAAATTTGGCAAATGCCGAATTCGCGAGAAGCACGCCCGCAAATTTAAATTTGATTTGCGCGCGATTTGCCATGATTTGAAAAAGCAAGAAAAGTGGTCATAAACCTGAAATCGGCAAGTAGTTGTTATAAATTTCCCCAAATGGCATAAAATTAGTTTTTCAGATTAAAAAAAAGTAGTCGACAGGGTGGGCCTGTTGCGCTTTTCGCCAAGATGGAGATTTTGGCCGCAATTTCGAGCGAATTTTACATTCGCGGACATACGTCTCCCGCGTATTTGAATTCTCGCGCTTATTCAGCGCGATGTTAGAGACGAAGTGCAGGGTTTACAGGCTGGAACGCATTGGCAACAAACCACAAGAAGTCCTGTATCCGACTTCGAATCACGGGCAGCAGGTGCTCTAAAAAACGGTTTGGCGCTAATTTTACACGCCGGTTTCGTGTTCGCCCCAGGACGGCTCCCGGCACGTTGAATAGCTTGCGGCGCAGGGTTTGTGCCTGCCAGGACGATTGCTCCTTTGGCAGAGCAACCGCCTTGAAAAAATTCGTCAGGTTGTAAGCAATCGCTTTCGCAAAAGCGTATGCATGATTTCGGACCTTTTCATGCTGTGAAAGTTCATCTGCCGCAAAGCCATACTTCAGTTCCTTGATATAGTTTTCGCAGGTGCCCCGATCATCGTACCATGCGAGGTTTTCTTCTGGCTGCCTTTCAAGTCGGCTTGACAAAACGACTTCATAGCGATAAAAAGCCGCGTCTGGCAGGGCCATCTGCTTCGTGCTTTTTTCGATCTTCAAGCGTCGGACGTCGATGTAACGATCGTGCTTCCAAGTGTTTAAAAGGAGCCTTTTTCGGGTGATGCTCATATCATCGCCAAATGCCTGCCACTCGGTTTCAGGCAGACGCTCAAGATAGGCTCTGAGATTGGTGTAAAGCGGGACTTTAGCGGCAAACTCCAGGTGTTTGCCTTCGAGCAAGGCGATGTTTTCTTCGGAGAAAAAGCCTTTGTCGATCCTGACGCCCCTGAGCATGTAATTTCCGGGAAGCAGGGATTCACAGGTTTGGAAAAATTCTTTGAATTCATGCCGCGGTGTATGGTCGGGATGGCAAAAGTCGATGTAGAGCAAATCCTTTGTGCCGCTGATGAAGCAGGCCATCAGCTCAAAGCTCAGGCGGCCTTTGTAGCGCGAATTGTATCGTTTTTTCGCCTCTTCCTGATCGCCAAAGGCGGTCACGACGGCACTGTCGATGTCGAAGGTGATTTCTTTCGGGCCTTCCCACTGGGCACGAAGATGCAGCAGCTTGCGATTGATCTCGCACAGCTCTTTGAGATGCTCGACAGCAAATGAGCCGAAGAAATCGCGAAAGACCTTCTCGGACGGAAAACGGGCGATGCCTTTGAATTTTAAATAGCCCGGGTCAATACGCAGGCACTCGGTGTGGTCGAAGCGAGAATACCCCAGGCAATTGGCGTCAATGAGGAAATCCAAAACATTTTCGGTGGGATAAAGGCTGTTCGCGCCTTTTTTCAGGCTCAGGTTTTTACCGATGATGTTCTTGAAGTCAATCGCCTGTTTGAACGTTTCCAGCAAATGGAAATTGCCGAACGCGGTCACGTTGGAGTTGTCGAACTCGGTGTCGATAAGGAAGGGTTTGAGCTTGCGCTCCAGTTTTTTCTTCTGACGTCGAAGCTTCAGTATCTCCAAGCGACGTTCTCTGCGGGGACGGCGGATAATTGGCTGGTCGGCTTGCGGTTGATCTTTTTTCTCGATCAAAAGCATAATTTCACCTTTCAGATGTTGTGAATAGATTCCCTGCAACCTGTTGGGTGAGAAGATACAAAATCTGCAAATAAAATGTAAGCATTTTCTGACGATATGATATTGTTTTTATGAATGTTAACTAATTTTGAAAACGGCTACTTGCCGGTTTTAGG
>JAJRVS010000203.1 GCA_024277195.1 Verrucomicrobiota bacterium
TCGCTGGGCGTGACTCCGACCCACGTGGTCGGCGGCTACACCTGGGATCCGGCCAATCCGCGCTACAAAGGCTGGGAGCGTTTCAGGGAAGAGCTGCCGGGGCAGCAGTATCCCTGGGCTTCCTGGAAAGGCGACATTCTTATCGGCGCGGCCAGCGGCATGGGCCATGAAAATGATATCGCACATTCCGGGGTCTGGCGGCCGAAGGACAAAGACCATTTCTGGGAAGATGACCCGAACGGCACCCTGTATGCGGTCGGCCAGTACAGGTTCGCCAACACGCTGGCGGATTTTCAGGAACTGGTGGATTTGTACAGGAACGGCGCGGTGGCGCCGGATCAAATTCTAACGGCCAACAAAATCGTCGGCCAGCACGTGCTGGATTCAACATTCACCGCGGATTTCGAGCAGAACACGCTCAAACCGCTGCTGGAGATGCAGGATCGCGGCGAAGTCAAGCTGGTGGATTTTGTGCAAATCATCGACGACTGGAAAACGCTGTACAACGCGAAAGCGCACCTGTATTTCCCGGATGCCAACCCGACCGGCGTGCACCTGCCCGGCGTGTCCGAAGGGCCGGAGAGGTTCACGTTGCAGCCGAATTATCCCAACCCCTTCAACCCGGAAACCACCATCGGGTATGATTTATCAGCACCCGGCGAAGTCGAGTTGGCGATTTACGACATTACCGGCCGGCGCGTGCGCACGCTGGTGCAGGGCTGGCAAAACGCCGGTTCGCACACGGTGGTGTGGGATGGGCGCGATGCGCTCGAGCAGACAGTGGCTTCAGGGATTTACTTGTACCGGTTGGTGGCAGGCGGCCGGGAGCAGGTGCGGCGGATGGTGGTGCTGCGATAATTTGTCGTGCGCGCTTCCGCACATGATGGACATGCTGAAGTGTGAGCTATGAATAGGATGCAGTAGATGGTGTTGGTAGGCTAACGTACCGCAAGTATCCTGCGTGCAAAACGATGGCAAGTGCGTCGCACACACTTGCCTGATCAAATCACCATGGACGATTTTACGGGAAGATATATGAGTTCACTCTAAAAAGCCTCAAGGCCTTTGCCTGATTCAGTGCAAAACAACTTGCATAAGTGCTTGTATATTTGTAAATTATGATCAAATATCAAGACGATATAATCTAAGCAAAAGGATAAGCCATGTTCAAGAGAAACAAAGCGCATCTGCAAAATAATCTGTTTGGATTCCGCCAACAACTCCCCGAAAGCATGCAAGGCAAACTGGATACCTCCGAGGAATATCTTTTCTACAAACTCATTTACTGCAGTATTCGAGAAGAAGATTTTGCGTGCTTATATTCTGAGAAAGCCAGCCGCCCCAATGCGCCTATCAATGCCATGGTCTCTGCCCTGATCCTGAAAGAGCGGCGCGGCTGGACGTATGAAGAACTCTTTAAAGAAATGGCGTTCAACTTGTTGACCAAAACGGCTTTCGGCTTGGCCGATCTGGCCGAGATGCCATTCTGTGAAGCCAGCCTGTTCAACTTTCAAAATCGACTGAATCGGCATTTTGTCGAGACCGGCGAAAACCTGCTGGAAAAAGTCTTTGACCATCTAACCCAAAGGCAGCTCAAGGCCTTACAAGTCAAGACGACGATCCAGCGTACCGATTCCTTTCTGGCTTCCAGCAACATCCGCAATTATACGCGCCTGCAACTGTTAATCGAGCTTGTGCTTCGCATCTGGCGGGTGCTCTCCGATGAAGATAAAACCCGATTTCGGGAGCAGTTCTCCGGTTACCTGGGCAAAAGTTCCGGGCAATATATTTTTCGTCTCAAGGCGGATGATCTGCCCCACGAACTGGAGAAAATCGGCCAATTGTATCTCTGGATTGCCCAAAACCTGCAACCGAACTATGCCGATATCGATATCTTTCGGGCGTTTCAGCGCGTGTTTGAAGAGCATTTTTGTATCGTCGATGAAAAGCTTGAAGTTAAGGCCAATGACAAGCTCCACAGTGGCTGCCTGCAATCCCCGGATGACCTGGACGCCACCTATCGCAGCAAAGGCGATAAAGAAAGCCGCGGCCAGAGTATCAACGTGGTGGAAACCGCCCATCCGGACAACGACCTCAACCTCATCACCGACATCGCCGTCAATGCCAATAACATCGATGATTCTAAGGTGCTCCAAGAGCGTTTGGAACCGTTCAAGGAAAAGATGCCGGACTTAGAAGAACTGCACTTTGATGGCGGTTACGGCAGCGAAGAGGTCGATCAGAAGCTGGAGGAACTCGCCATCACAGGGATTCAAACGGCCGTGCGCGGCGTGGCGGCTGAAGTCCCGATGACCATAGAAACAATCGCCGAGGATCAATCCGCCGGGAGTCCGACCCAGTACCGAGTGCAGTGTCCTTTGCAGACGGTGGTTTCACAGCCTACTCGCAAGCGACACAAAGCCTGTTTTGATCTGGCCATATGCTCCACGTGTCCGGTGGCTGCGAAATGTCCAGCCACCCTGGGTGCCCGCGCTCGCACGCTCTATTTTACCCATCTCGACGCCTTGAGCAAAAAGCGACAGCAGGCGATTTATAACATCCCAAAAGAACGACGCAAGTTGCGTGCAAACATCGAGGCCACGGTGAGGGAATTCACTTTCAGGATGCCTCAAGGGAAATTGAAAGTCAGGGGTGCCTTTAAGACCGAGCTTTTTGCTTTTGGCGCAGCCATCGCGATCAATTTTGCCCGTATCTATCGTTATCTCAAAGAACATCCGGAGAAATACCGCGAAATCGCAGCCTTAATCCATGCATTTGCACACGATTTTGGCTGTTTTGTGAAGCATTTTATGTTGAAATCTCATCAAACCCGCTTGTTGTCCATCCATTACTTTTTTAGCCAAATTCGAGCACTGTTCGCATGATTGCACACCCCAATCGGCGCGCATTTTTGATAGCAGGTTTTTAGAGCAGGCTCA
>JAJRVS010000204.1 GCA_024277195.1 Verrucomicrobiota bacterium
GTTTTAGCCGCCACCCTCTATTCTTTTCACGTCACCAGCTTCAACTGGTATATCGTCCCCTTCTTCGGCCATCTGATGATTTTTGGCTGGGCGCTGGGCATGATCTCCACCGCCCTCATCCTACGCTGGGGGCCCGCCGCCGAATCTCTCGCCTGGGCCGTCCCCTTCCTCATCCAACCCTTCGCCGCTGTATTTTATCCAGTTTCAGAACTGCCCCAATGGCTACAATGGGTCGCCTGGACACTTCCCTGCTCCCACATATTTGAAGGCATGAGAGAAGTTCTCAAAACCGGCAGCCTGTCCGGCCATCACCTGCTTTGGGCAACGATCCTCAACGCCCTTTACCTGCTCGCCGCTGGCGGACTCTTTGCCAAAGTAACAAAGATTGCCCGGGAAAAAGGATTGCTCACACGTTTTGTGTCGCAGTAACCCATCAAGCACAAAAGCAAAACCCAACCACTAACCTGTGCTTCACCCATTCAAATATAAACAAAAAGCCATATAGCTATCGCTTTAGTTGTAAGGAATGGAAAAAACAACCGTCTTATTCAACATGAAAATGAACTTCCCCCTATTAATCACCACTCTAGCCAGCTTGTCGTTCATCGCCACACCGGCACAATCAGCTGAAACTGCTACTAAAAAAGAAAGCCCCAAGGAGAGCAAAGCTTCCAAAAAAAGCAAACAAACTGTTCTTGATTTTCTCTCTGACAAATTGGTGGATTCCAATGGCAAAAAAATCGCAGCCAATTCTCTGAAAGGCAAAATGGTCGGCATCTACTTCTCAGCCAACTGGTGCCCCCCTTGTCACCAGTTCACCCCTTTGCTGGTAGATTTCCGCAACAAAAACAAGGATGATTTTGAAGTGGTTTTTGTCAGCTCGGATTATTCGGATGCTGACAAAAAAGCATACATGGAAACTTATAAAATGAAATGGCCCGCTCTTGCTGGAGCCGAAAGCCAAGAGGGCACCATGCTCGCACAAGCATTTCAAATACAAGGGATTCCCACCCTGATCATAATCGCCCCCGACGGTACCCCTCTCACCGCTTCCGGCAGGGAATTCGTTATAAATGACCCTGAAGGTTCATTAAAAATCTGGCAAGACGCGGCGGCAAAAATCCCTAGCAGTTGAGTTTACCATTTTCATCCCAACCGCAGCGACCCACATCGCTGCGGTTTTTTATGCCGCGCCCCTTACCCAAATCAGTTGCGCATTCCCCCAGCCCCGTGCATCCTAGGCTAAGACATTGTTTTGTTATTCGATCATGGAACTCATTCGCTTCAAACACGCACGTTTCTCAACCCGCCTGCCTGCAGATTACCTTTATTCTCCCTCTCATTACTGGATGGCAAAAGATCCCCAACAACAGGATCTGTGGAGAGTAGGTTTCACCAAATTTGCCACCCGCATGCTGGGCGAGCTTGTCGAAGCTGAGTTTGAAGTCAAACCGGGAGCTGCCATCGAAACCGGTCAACAACTCGGCTGGGTCGAAGGCTTCAAAGCCGCCTCCGATGTTTTTTGCACCATCAACGGAACCTTTCAGGGCGGCAACCCCATCCTCGACGAGGATGCCTGCATCGTGCGTTCCTCACCTTATGAAGACGGCTGGTTATACAGCGCCAAAGGAGAGCCCGAAGCGGGAACGATGGACGTGCACGGCTACATCGCCCTGCTCGACCAAACCATCACCAAAATGCAAGAAGATCCCCAGTACGCCCAGGATTAGCTCTTCATTTTTCACTCTTCATTTTTCATTTCTCCCAGCGCTTCAACCACGGCTTCGAGTGAAGCCATGTCCTCGACTTTTAATACCGTTGCACCACGGTCAATACGACGCATCAAGCCTGCCAGCACTCCACCAGGTCCCAGTTCAATAAAACGAGTATTCCCTTTCTCCAGAAAACACTGCATCGATTCCGTCCATCGAACGGAACCCGTCACCTGCGCTTCAAGACTCGCGCGAATTCCTTCGGCAGAAGATACTTCCTGCGCTTCAAAATTACACACCACCGGTATCCGGGGCACTTGAATCTCCACCTGCTTGAGTTCTTCCGCCAACTGATCCTGAGCCGTCTTCATCATCCGTGAATGATAAGCTCCGGCCACTGTCAATACCTTGGCAAGCTTGATCCCTTTTTCCTTCGCTCCAGCCACCGCTTGGGCGATGCCCGCTTCACCGCCGGATAAAACAATCTGCCCCGGCGCGTTGAAATTTGCCACATCCACATCGCATTCCTGCGCCAACTCCACCACCGCAGCTTCATCGCCGCCAATCATCGCCGCCATCGTCCCCTGGGTCGCATCGGTAGCTTCCTCCATGAACAAACCCCGCTTGGCCACCAGCTTCAAACCCGTTTCAAAATCAAAAGTCCCGCCAGCCGCATGAGCCGTGAACTCACCTAAAGACAAACCCGCTGCGCCGACAATCTGCAAATCCGGCAGGCGCTCTTTCAACAACTGCAAACACAACATCCCGTGCACATACAAAGCGGGCTGACAACGCGAAGTCCGGGTCAGCTCTTCAAGCGGCCCGTCGAACATCGCCTCACTCAAGGACCATCCGAGGATCTCATCCGCTCGCGCCACCAAATTCTCCGCTCCGTCCACCGATGACAACAAATCCTTACCCATCCCCACCATCTGGGCCCCTTGCCCCGAAAATAACAAAACAACAGCTTGATCACTCATGGCCGCATCTTTGCTTCAATTCAGCCCCTAAATCAACTGTCTTTTTGCGCTACCAGCCATCCATATCTCAAACACCCCAACCGATACGCCAGCATCACCCTTGGAATCGCAAAAAATACCTCACGATCCTCCCAAAAACTCTGCCAGATAAATTTTCGATAAAGCCCATCACTCAATCCTTTTTTCAGCAATCGCCAAGTGATCACCCACCAGGTTTTTTCCACCGAAGCCGTGATGTCTTCTGCCCGCAAAACCCGCAACTGCAACGATTCGAGCAATTTCCGGTTTTCAGACAGGCTGTTCAAGCCCGTCAATCGTCCTCCCCTGCACATTGGCTGCAACAGTCTTTTTACCTGCCATTGAGTCGGACTCTGCGACGCCACCCAATCGGCCAACAGCAAGCGCCCGCCCGGTTTTAATACCCTCACCGCTTCGGCCATGGCGGCCTGCCGGTCTTCCATGTGAGAGAAAGATTCGATGACCATCACCGCGTCCGCCCAATGGTCCGGCAAATCATTCTCCAGCCAATCCCCACAAATAAAACGCGCCTTGCCTCGCTCGCCGCTTTCACCCCCATTATCAGCGCCACTTTCGGCATACTTTTTTTCTTCTATCGACAAAGTATAAGCCACCACCTCCGCCACCTTTTGCCTGACAAGATACCAACTCATGCCTCCCGTGCCGCATCCCACATCAACCACCTTCCCTCCCCGCTCAAGCTGAATCGCTTGCTCAATACGGTGTGTCATCAAAGCTATCGCCTCTTCCGCACTCTCCCGCCCGCTTGACCAAAAGCCATGATGCCGGTGCTGCCCCCAAACATCGAGGTAGAAGTCATTCAATTGATCATAATGCCGCCCCACCTCAGCTTCGCCGATGTTGGCAATACTGACGATCATAAGCTCGGGTCCTTGATCCTGATTGAAAAAATCAGCTCACGATCTTCTTCAGCTCTTCTGCCGCATCCCGTGCCGCTTTAGACAATTCTTCCGCGGCATTGCTCATGCACTGCTCGACACTCACCTCGCCGTCCGCAAGCGCTCGGCTGAAAACAAACAAGCCGTCCAAATCGGCATCCTTACAAATCTTACCCGCAAAAATAGCTACCGGTTTTCCTAACTCCTTGGCAAGACGAGCTACTCCCACCGGAGCTTTCCCGTCCATGCTCTGACCATCCAAAGAACCCTCGCCCGTAATCACCAGATCAGCTTCTTCGATCGCCTTGCGCAAACCAATCTCCTCGGCAACCAACTGAAAACCCTCTTTTAATTCCGCATCCAAAAAAGCCAGGGCTCCAAAACCTAAACCGCCTGCCGCACCCGCACCCGATTCATTGCGAAAATCACAGTCAAGATCACGCTCCACCACATCAGCCACCTGTTCCAA
>JAJRVS010000205.1 GCA_024277195.1 Verrucomicrobiota bacterium
CCGATCATTGATATCCCTATTTATGGTCAGATTCCAGCAGGTTACGGAGACGACGGTGTGCCGGAGCCCGAAGGGCAAGTATCCGTGGATGTGCGCTCGATGGGGCTCACCATCCGTTCAAACAGCTATGCACTGAGGGTGAGGGGGGATTCGATGATCGACGCCCACATCATGGACGGTGACGTGGTGGTGATGGAGGATAAGGCGGCTCGCAACCGGGATATCGTGGCGGCTTTGATCGATGGTGAAACCACATTAAAACGTCTGGTGATAGAGAATCGCAAAAAGTTTTTGCGCGCCGAAAATGAGAACTACCCGGATTTACTGCCTGCACGTGAGTTGCTGATCCAAGGTGTGATGGTAGGTTTGGTCAGATCTCTAGGCAGAGGCTTTTAGCTAGCAGTTCACTGTTTGCGGGTGAATACCCAGTCGTTGTCTTGACTAAGTTTTTTGTTGAAGCGGTATCCAGCGGTGTCAAAGGATTGCAAAGCCTCGGGTTCGTTGAGGGTTTGGCGGATGAGGTAGTCAACCATCATTCCCCGGGCTTTTTTGCCGTAGAAGGTGATGAACTTGTAAACTCCGTTTTTCCAGTCTTTGAACTGCGGCGTGATGATTTGAATGCCAGCAGCTTCGATGGCTGGCATATCAAGGGCAGAGAAATATTCCTTTGAAGCGAGATTGATCAGGCTACGTTCTTTGGTCTTTTTTATAGCGCTGATGAGGCTTTGGGTGACCTGTTCTTTCCAGAAGGCATAAAGATTCTTGCCACGTGAGTTTTCCAAGGAAGTGCCCATTTCCAAACGGTAAGCCTGCATCAGATCCAAGGGTCGCAGCAGTCCGTAGAGCCCGGACAAGATGCGCAGATGTTGCTGGGCAAAATTAAAATCGCTGCGGCTGTATTCGTCCAGCATGAATCCGGTGTAAACATCGCCCTTGAAGGCCAGCAAGGCTGGTCGGGCGTTGTCTTCGGAAAAAGGCCGCGACCAAGACTGGTAACGTTCATGATTGAGAGCGGCAAGCTTGGGGCTGATATTCATCAGTGCTTCGAGTTGGGGCTCGGAGAGTTGTCGCAATTGATCAATCAGTTCTGCCGACTCGTCCAGAAAATCAGGTTGGCTGATTTTAAGCGATGGAACCGGGCTTTCGAGATCCAGGGTTTTTGCAGGTGAGATGATAGCGAGCATGGCAGGACTATAGCAGGAAAATCACGGCCTTCTAGTTGGGAAAGAAAAACGTAGCGTGGGTCTTTTGGGGCAGAGAGTTTGGCTGTTTGCTACCCTTTCATTCAAAATGATCACGATTGATTTTCCAACCGAGGTAAAAGCCGTAGATGCTGCCGACAAAGCTCAGGATGAGAGCCCAGGCCATTCCAAAAAAATCCCCGATCCACCAGCCAAGGGCGCTGACAAGCGAAGAGATGATCATGATGAAAATATAGCTCATAGGGTTG
This sequence comes from Verrucomicrobiota bacterium, assembly GCA_024277195.1. Classification (GTDB taxonomy): domain Bacteria; phylum Verrucomicrobiota; class Verrucomicrobiia; order Verrucomicrobiales; family DEV007; genus JAADHD01. The sequence continues at coordinate 1,451 of JAJRVS010000205.1, forward strand.
CGCTTGTTGAGCATTGCCAATTAAACATGCTACTTCTGGCAGCCTTTTGCAAGCTATCGTGAGATAGTATTTAAGCAACTCCCTAGATTTATAGCTAAAGGCAAGTAACTGAAAATTAACCACTGATGTTCACTGATTAGCACTGATGAAATACATCAGTGCCTAACTGTTCAGGCAAGCAGTTCGGGGATGACGTGGGCTTCGCCGCGGGCGACGCTGGTTAGTCTCATGGGAGCGCCCTGGTAGGGGTAGGTGAGTTGATTGTGATCCATGCCAAACTGATGCAACAGGGTGGCTTGAAAATCATTGACCGGCACTGGGTTTTCGGCGACGTCCCAGCCGATTTCATCGGTTTCACCGTAAGAGAGGCCGCCCTTGGCTCCGCCACCGGCCATCCAAGTGCAAAACGATTTCGGATGATGATCCCGGCCGGTCACTTTGGCACTGCCGTTGCGATTTTCCCCAAGAGGCGTGCGGCCAAATTCACCGCTCCAGACCACCAGGGTATCATCCAGCATACCGCGATCCTTAAGATCCTTGATCAGTGCGGCGATGGGTTGGTCGGCCATGCCGGCATTAAAAGTCAAACCTTCTTCGAGGCCGGAGTGGTGATCCCAGGAGGCGTGAATGATGTTGATGAAGCGCACGCCGCGCTCGACCATGCGTCGGGCGAGCAGGCAGTTGCGGCCAAAGGTTTTGTACTGTCCCGGCCCACCTCCGCGTGGGGCTTTGATCTTCAAGTCCTCGCGGTCAACGCCATAGGCTTCCAGAGTTGCTTTACTTTCGCCGGACAAGTCGGTCAGTTCCGGTGCCGCAGATTGCATACGGAAAGCTAGTTCGTAATTGGCAATACGGCTGGCAATTTCCGGATCGCGGACTTGCTCAAAACGCTGGTGATTGAGTTTTGCCAGGGCATCCAGTCCTTTGCGTTGCAGTTCAACCGGCATGCCTTTTGGGTTGGAGAGGTTGAGAATGGGCTCGCCTTCACTGCGTAAGCGTACTCCGGCATAAACAGAGGGCAGGTAGCCGCTCTGCCACAAAGTGGCGCCACCACTGGATCCCCGACCTGCGGTGAGCACAACGTAACTGGGTAGGTTTTGGTTCTCCGTGCCCAAGCCGTAGGAAAGCCAGGATCCCATCGAAGGTAAGCCGAATCGAGGCTCGCCGGTTTGCATCAGCAATTGCCCGGGGTGATGGTTGAACTGGTCGGTTTGCATGGTTTTGATCATGCAGATGTCATCGGCACACGTGGCGATGTTCGGTAACAAGTCGCTGAACCACATGCCGCTTTGACCGTGTTGTTTGAAAGTGCGTTTGCTTCCCAGCAGACGAGCGGTTTCTTTCTGAATGAAAGCAAAGCGCATGTCTTTGAGCAGGGATTCAGGCATTTTTTGCCCGTCCAGTTTTTGTAGGGTGGGACGAGGGTTGAACAGATCCAGGTGGGAGGGCGCCCCCGCCATGAAAATAAAAATACAGCTTTTGGCTTTAGCTGGGAAGTGACTGTGTTTGGGAGCCAGAGGATTGACTGCCAAACCTTCGGCAGAAGCGGCGGCTTTTGCAGAGCCAGGAGCCATCAATGAGCTGAGGGCGATCCCG
>JAJRVS010000206.1 GCA_024277195.1 Verrucomicrobiota bacterium
GATGGGGCGGTGTTGGGGAGTCAGGGATTTGTGGATGAGTTTTTTGCGGGGCGGCGGGAGTGTTTTGGAGAGCGACGGAAGGATGGTGGACGGAAGATGCGTGGGGCGCAGTGGGGGGAACTGCGGGTGCTGCGGGATTTGAGAAAGAAGGTGGTGGAAAAGCCTTCCTGATTTCCAAATTTCAAGTAACTGTTGCAAGGGGGGATCTGCAGGGGCGCTAAGAATCCATGGCGGCGATGCGGTCGCGGAATTTGTTGTAGAGGTAGGCAATGACGAGCATCACTAGGCCGATGGCAAAAAAGGAGAGGATGCGGTAGAGGGTGTGCTGGATGTCCCAGATGAAGATGTGTGCAATGCAGAACAGCAGGCCGATGAGTCCGGTGAGACGGTAGGCGCGCAGGCCGGCGAATAGTCCGCTGATGAAAAGAGTAATGGCGGAGATGCCCCAGAACACAGCGGTGAGTTTTTCGCTGACGAGGAAATCAGAAGCGCAAGCGGTGAAAGTGATGAGCAGGACGGAAGATGCATGCAGCCAGGGAAGGATGGAGGAGGCGGTGATTTTTTGTTTTAGCAGATGGCGCTGAGCATTAGCGAGAATAATGCCGTTGAGAAGGAAGGCGCAGGCACTGATCAGGATGCTGAATAAGTCTTGCAAGGGGTTAAGGCTGTTGCCGCTTAACATGAGATTAAAACTGAAACCGGCGGCTAATGCCAATGGAGCTAGAGAGAGCGGTCCGAGGGACTCGATTTTTCTCCATGACCAGAGGGCGGAATAAAGTAAGGCGACTGCTCCGAGAGCGGCGTTCTGCCAAGGGGCCGGGGTGGCAGCAAGAACGGCCAGCAGCCATGAGCCCAAGGCGATAAAGGAGGTGAGTGGGGAGATCTGCAACCACAGGGTATCGGTGACAAAGGTGGATGGTGCTTGCGTGCTTTTTTGGATCCAATAATTGCCTAGTAGGACATGGGCGAGGGTTGTCAGCCCAGCCATTAAGAACCAATTTTGACCGGTGGATACGCCTTCCCAGTTTCCTTTTTGCAGGGCGGAGAAAATAGCAAAGACGATAGGGGTCCAGGACAGTGCGGAGAGCGTCCGGAAGGGGAAGTGTCGGCTGACGATTAGCAGTCCGAGACCGAGCAGGCTGGAGGCGAAAAAGTCGGGGCCTTCGCTTAGATGTTTTTGCAGGAACAGATGAATGGCAAAAAGGGCCAATCCGTGTAGCAGGGTTTCGCTTTGAATAGAAAGTTTTTGCTTAGCCAGATCGGTGCATTTTTTCCAAAGCAGGATGGTGATGGTTAGAGTGCTTATTACGATGATGACGAGATTGGCGGCATCATGGTTGATGGATGCGGCTGGTGTTTCGAGCAGGTTTTTGTAGAGGAAAAAATAGCTACCCAGAAGAGGGATGGCACCGGCGAAGGCCGCTTTACTGGAGTGGATGCGAAACAAAGTAGCGAGCAGGGGTAGGCTGGAAAGCGCGAGGGCTGCGGGCAGGTAATCCGCTCTGGAGCTGATGCTGAGTGAGCCAAAGAGCACGATCAGTCCGCATATGATGGGGAAAGCAGTGGATGCCCGGGCCTTGAGGCCGACGGAGCTGTTGCTATGGCGAAGCATCAGGGCAGCTGTAGCAAGCAGAGGGATCAGGGCAAATACAACGAGGGCGGCATCTTGAGAGATGGAGAGCCTTTTTGTGAGCGCGTAGGTGAAAGGTAAGAATATTACCAATCCGGTGGTGAGTGAGAGATTACGACTGAGCATTTCGCCCTTGCTGTTCTGAGGCCAGTAGCGGCGCATGATTATGACGATAGCAAATGAGAGAGCTATCAATGTGGTGCCTAGCAAAAGAGCAGCAGAGTTTTGACTGGTTTTTGATGAGAGGAAGGCGTAGGTGAGGTAGCTGAAAAACAGTGGCGGGATGGCGGCAAAACAGGGCAAAGCCTGGCGCATCAGCGGGGAGAGGGTTGCGAGGCCGAGCGAAAGCAGCAGCATGAACCAGATGGGATCGGTGATGCCCCGAGTGGATGGGTTCAGTGCGAAGGCAATGGCTGAAACGCCGATCAATAGGGCTCCGGCCAGGCGGATCTGTTTTGTTTGACTGAGTTGAGCCTTGACGTCAGCGATACCTGACGGGAACCAAAAAGAGTGAAGGCTTAGTTGGACAGTGAGAAATAGTAGGTAACAAAAACCAGCGATGCGGAAGGTATCGATCCACAACCAGTTGTTGCGATCGATCACAATGAGGTCGCGCCAGAACCAGCCGACGGAGGCGACAAAAACCAAGGCGAATCCCAGCGCGATCCATCGTGAGTGACTGCGGCGAGCGGTCCACAAGAGGGCGAAGCTTTGGAAGGCGATCGCCAACCAGCGCACGGGGCCGTCAAAAGCGGAAGCAAAACCGAGGCAGAGCAGCGCACTGCTTTTGAGAAAAAGAGTTTCTGTGAGCGCTTGATCGGTGGAACGAAAGTAGTGAATGAGGGTGAAGGAGAAATACAGCAGGGCAAAAATGAAGTAGAAAGTGGAAAGCTGATCAGGATAGATCAAACGGGTAAGGGCGTAAGCGAGCAAGGCAGCGACGGAGGTATTGCTGAGGATGATCCAGCGCCGCCAGCGATCACTGAGCGGGTGGATTTTCCGGGCGATGGCAACCAGGTTACTGCTTTCAAAAATAACCGTCAGGGCAATCAGCGCACTAAGAAAAATAATGAAAGAAGGGGCGTCGTCGCTGCGCCAGTCGAGCAGGATGAAGGCCGCATAACAAATCCATGAACCGAGTAAGGATATGATGAAAGTGATGAGCCAGGCTCGCTGGGCAAAAAGAAAAGCTCCGGTGACCGCCAACAGGACCAGTCCGATCAAGGCAAAACGATCGAGGTCGTAGGAGTGAGAAAAAGCGCAGGATACAAAACCTAATAACAAGGTTAAGCTGGCGATGCTTTGATCTTTTTTCCATAAAGACCAGGCAATGGTGATGAAAAGGGCTGCAACCTGAGCCAGGATGCCCAGCGACGGAGAATCGATGACTTTGGTTGCGGGAAGGGCAAAGGCGGCGAAGGCAGTGAAGTAGAGCAGGGCAAAACCCCCGGCGGTGATGGCGCGTCCGAATTCCACCATGGGCTCTTTCATCCGAGTGCCGAGAAAGACGGTGCCGGAGGATACCAGCAACAGGGCTAATACCCGTAAAATGGGTGGGGTGTGCAGACTGACATAGATGCCGGAAAAAACCGCTCCGATGATAACCAGGATCAGTCCTCCACGAATCGCCCACCAAGAAGCCAGTTGGGTTTCGGCGCTTTCACCGGAATCGGCTTTGCTGGGCGGCCAAAGGTGAAGGCGTTCGAGAATGGCGCGCCAGGGGATGCGGTCGAAAAAGGAGCTTGTGGTTTCGCTTGGGGGAACGGTTTGTTCTGCAGCTTCGTTGGTCGCCTTTGAGGATGGTGGTTGGTCAGTGGTGGTTTTGCTGACTGTGGCAACACTTGGAGGTAAAGGGGGTGGAGAAAAAGTTTTGAGAGTGGGCGCTTTTTCTATTGGTTTGATTTTCTCTTCAGCTATCGGTTCCGGATTTTGCCGAGGGAACGTTGCAGCTTCGGCCTGATTGTCGGTTTTAGGATCAAGCCGATCCATGCGTTGCACGATGCGTTTCAGTTCGATTTTGAGTGCGCGGTTGGAATCCTGTAGTTTTTGGTGGGCTGAATCGTGATTCTCTATATTGTCTTTTAGATTATTTAGCTGGGCACGCAGCTTATAATATACGAAGAGAAAAACGCAGAGGAGGAAAAAAGAAGGAAGAATCGGGTGCATAAAATTTTTGGCTAAGATGTAGGTATAACAAGAATTGTGTTTTTCTGTAAATTGATTAAAATTTTGAAAACATTGATTTAAATGATGATGGCGCAAGAGAACTCAGTTGGAAGAGTGGCGGTGGTGATTCCAGTGCGGGATCGCCCGGAGATGTTGCTACGCGCGGTGAAGAGTGTGTTGGCTCAGAGCTTTCAGGATTTTGACTTGGTGGTGGTGGATGATGGTTCACAGCTAGACTTGTCTGAAGTGAGGGATCTGGTGGAGGGTGCCGGGCATCACTGGCTGTCTTTGACTAAAAACATCGGGCCGGCGGGCGCGAGGAACGCCGGAGCGCAGATGGTGAAATCAGAGTGGTTGGCTTTTTTGGATTCGGATGATGTGTGGGAGGTGGAGAAGTTGCAACGGCAGGTGGACTGGCACGCTGGCCACGCGGGCATTGAAATTTCCCAATGTGAAGAGCAGTGGGTGAGAAATGGTCGACCCTTTAATAAAAAAGCCAATCAAGCGCAGCCCGAGGGGGTGATTTTTGAGAACTGCGTGCGGGTGTGTTGCATCAGTCCGTCTTGCGTGATGATGTCGCAAAAATTGTGGCAGCGTTTGGGTGGTTTTGATGAGCGTTACCGGGTATGTGAGGACTATGAGTTGTGGTTGAGAACGACGCTGAATGAGCCGGCGGGGTTGGTGAAGGGGGACGGGGGGGGCTTGGTGACTCGTCATGGCGGGCATGGGGATCAGTTGTCTTTTGCGCTGCCTGCGATGGATCGTTTCCGGGTGATGGCATTGCTGGATTTGATGCTGAAGGTGGAGTTAACCCCGCAACAGAAGCGGTGGGTGTTGAGTGGTATTTTGCAACGTTCAGAGGTTTTGCTGAAAGGGGCGCAAAAAAGAGCTAAGGAGGAAGATGTGCGTATTTACGGACTAGCGGCAAAAAATGACTGGCAGAGTATGGCAGAGGGAATGGAGGGGATTTGTTTTTGAGCTGGCTTGGCGGGGAAGTGTTGTTATACGGGCTTGATGGAAGGGCTGTTTTGAGGCAATCTTCCAGAAGCTTGAGCGCATGAAGTCATTTGAAAACAAAATAGCAGTGATCACCGGTGCCGGTTCAGGGATCGGTAAATCTTTGGCGCTTCGATTGGCTGGGGAGGGTGCCAAGGTGGCCATAGCCGACATAGATGAAGACGCCTTAAGTCAGACCGGCCGTGAAATCCGTGAGCAGGGCGGGGAGGTCTGCGTTGACTGCTTTGATGTGGCCAATCGTGGGGCGGTGCATGATTTTGCCGAGACGGTGCTTAAGCAATACGGTTCGGTTGATTTGGTGATCAACAATGCAGGCATGGTGATGGAGTCTTTGGGCATAGAGGAGCTGGAATATGATGATTTTGAAAGAGTGATGAATGTTAATTTATGGGGAGTAGTGAATGGAAGCAAAGCGTTCATTCCTCATTTATTAAAACAATCCGAAGCTAGTTTGGTTAATGTTTCCAGTGTTTATGGATTAACCGCAAAAGCGCTGCAGACGGCTTATTCGACGAGCAAGTTTGCGGTGCGGGGGTTTAGTGAAGCTATCAGGCAAGAGTTACGTGATACTTCGGTCACTGTGACGGTGGTA
>JAJRVS010000207.1 GCA_024277195.1 Verrucomicrobiota bacterium
CAGCAAGATGACATTCGTCAGCATCGCCACGCCCACCAAAGGATAGGGAGTAGGATCAACTCCTAAATTCGCAGAGAACAAACTGAAGTCCCAGCCTGCGTGCAAAATAATCGGAACCCACAGCACACCCGAGGCGCGCCGCATCACATAGAAAAAAATTGCCGTAACCGAAACAATGACTGCCTGCAGAAACGCCGCGGGCCCTTCTGTAAACAGGTTGCTCATGTGTACTCCTCCAAAAATCAGCGCCGTCCACAACGCAGCTTTCAGCTCTGTTCTCGTCCCTCCTGCCCGCATCACCTTCAAAACGATGCCTCGAAACATCATCTCCTCTCCAAGCCCCACCAAAAGCGTTGATACCAACAAGGTGAGCACCATGCTAAGAGGCACTTTCCCTAAATTGGCATAATCCGTCGCCACCAACATAGTCAACAAAATCAAACCTGGAAAAACCCAAGTCCAAGTGGGGGTGCGATTTTTTTCGACAAACAGTTCTTTCCACCAACCCAACCAGGAAACTAGAGCGGCGACAAAAAGCACTGATAGCCCTACTGGAATCAAAAGCGCATCGACCATGGAGTCGATGGTGGGAAATTTAGCATAATTCGGATCACTCCCTGCCGTAAGGTAAAGCAATACCCCTTGCAGAATCGCTAGGTAAAGCACCAAGATTCCAATCAATGCAGGAAGCGATAGCGATTTTTGTTTTTTTTCAGTAGATCCTAAAACATTCATCATCGAGTCAAACATTATAGGTTAATCGCTCACATCCTCCCCATCAAGCCCTACTTCAGCAACGGGCAGGATTCGGGAAGCACCAGTTTGATCGCCGAGGGCACCGCCTCAAAACGAATCTTTTTGGCGCGATAAGGTTCGCCGTCCAAATTGAACGGGATGATTTTTTGTTCCGATTCGATCTCCACCCAAGGTTCCTGAATCAGCGTAGCAAATTCTCCCTCGGGCGAAAGGTTTTTGATTTCTCTAATCACTTGAGCGAGATTTTCCGCAGCAAAATTGGCTATCATCATCACATCCAACAAACCATCGTTGATCACCGCCTGCGGAGCGAGCACCTGCCCACCTCCCGCTTGTCGCCCATTGCAAATAGCGCCAACAATCATCGCTCCGGGAAAACTCCCCTCTTGGGTGGTGAGCGTTCCCGTGTAGGGCGTAAATCCTACCGCTTTAACCAAGCCGGTTAAGGTGTAAGCCCCGCCGCCAAGAAAGTTCTTCAACTCAACCGGGGTATCAACCGTGACCTCGGCTCCAAACCCGCCCGAGGCGACGTTGATGAAATAACGCTCATTCGCTTTGCCCACGTCCACCGCCACACTGTTGCCACTTACCGCAAGCGTGAGAGCTTCCGTCAAATCCAAAGGGATATCGCATGCCCGAGCAAAATCATTGGCTGTGCCTAGAGGGAATATTCCCACCTCTAGCTCATATTGACTATCTTCATCGTTAGCAAAATTTATCCAAGCATCCGCGACCTCATTGACCGTTCCATCTCCCCCACTTGCGATGATCCGGCCCACCCCTTCTGCTATCGCTTCACGCAGCAACCTCTGGATATCGCCCGCTTCATAGGTCACTCTCACTTCGAGCTCAGGGTAGCTTTGCCGAACTGCAGCGATAGCATCTCTCACCTCTTTGAGACCTGCTTTTTTTCCATTCAGTAATAGTCGTGTTTTACTGTTCATATTATCCGCATTTTTCATTTCTCAGTCAATCAAGCCAACCTGTTTTTCTAAAGTAATGAAAAATCAGAATAGCTATTACCCCCATCAACCCTAAACCTATTGGATAAGCATACGGAAGCTTTAATTCAGGCATATTGACAAAATTCATCCCCCATATCCCTGCCAACAAGGTGATCGGGTTAAAAACAGCGGACAGCACCGTGAGCGTATTGAGTCGGCGATTGGTTTTGTCATGAGCATGAAGCTCAAAACCCGAACGCAGCGAAGATATTCGCTGATCCAACCAAGTAAGCGCGCCATCGGCAGCTTGCTGATTAGACAACGCGCAATTCAAGAACTCCTCAGTATCACGCAGTTCAAAAAAAGGCTTGTTGATTTTACACAAAGTCTGCAAAGGAGGGCCGTGATCATGCACCACCGTTCCTACCGCTACCAACTTACTGCGCAAATCAAGGATGTTTTCAACTTCGACCTGAACATCACGCCATACCCTCGATTCAGCAGCCTGCAACATGGCCTCCGCCTCAGTGCTGGAAATGGCTTCCAGTTTTAATTCTTGAGTGATCTTACGACAATTCTCTATCATGGCTTCAGATAGCTCTTATTTTATATCTTTACGAATCCCCCACAAAAGACGCCCGCCAACAAACAAACTTACTAGGCAACCCAGTGCTCCAATAACTGAAACTTCAGCGATTTTAGGAGGGACTTCAAAACTCAATAACAAGCTCGACCCTAAAAAGAAAGATGACAGCAAAACGCCTGCTACCATACGATTGACCGTGACTTCTAAACGAGGCACATCATGCCTCATACTTAAATTACCGCTTTGAAAACGGTCGATCATATCCGCTAGAGCACGTGGAGCAGAATCGACCACTCGGTCAATATCACCCACCCGATGACGCATTTTTTTCCACCAGTAACGCGGGTTCATCCGCTCGCGAATGATCTTTTCTTTGAACGGCTCCAATACTTCCGCAAGACTGAAGTCCGGATTGAGCAGCTGGGAGGTGCCTTCCAACATAACCAGTGTCTTGATAAGCAAAGCAACACGAGCTGCCATCACCACCTGATAACGGCGCATGATGTCTGAGACTTTTTCCAACAAACCTCCCAACTCAATATCCTCGATAGGTTGATGAGCGATCTCATCCAAGATGTCGCTGATGTCGAGGCGGAAACCCACGCGATCAACATCCACCGGCGCCGAACCGTAACGTAGCAGTAACTCAGCAAGCTCTTCCGAATCAGCTTGCAAGAGTGCCAAAAGCACATTCTCAAACTGCTCGCGCATCTCGCCATCAATTCTGCCGACCATGCCACAATCAAGTAAACCTAGAACGCCTCCGTCGAGCAGGTAGAAGTTACCTGGATGAGGGTCGGCATGATAAAAGCCATCACGCAGAATCATGTTAAGAAAAATATTGGCAGCACGTTCTGCAAAAACCCCGAGAGCCACGTCACAAGCTGCTATTTCCTCTGGGTGCGATCCGCAAACTCCATGCAGCATTTCCATCGTCAAAACTCGCTTACCAGACGTTTCTGGGAAAACCACCGGCACATGGAGGGTATCATCCCCGGCGAAGTTCCGGGTGAACAATTCCATGTTGCGACGTTCGGCATTGAAGTCGAGTTCCTTCAACAAAGTTCTACGAAATTCCCGTGTGGTAGCTACCGGCTGATAACTCCGCGATTCAGGCACATATTTTTCTATCAGCTTTGCTAAATCATCCAGCAGCGCGAGATCGGTTTTCACTTTCTTCTCGATGCCCACATGCTGCACCTTGACCACCACTTCACAACCACTCTGCAAAGTCGCGCGATGCACCTGCCCGATCGATGCCGATGAAAAGGCTGCTGGCTCAAAGCTAGCAAAGAGCTCGTCTGGTTTTTTCCCAAATTTCTCGAAAATAAGCTCTTCTATCTGCTCTGGGCTATCCGCCGGAGTATCGGATTGCAATTTTTGTAATTCTTTCGCAATCTCTGGCCCCACCATATCAGCTCGGGTACTTAATACCTGCCCCAGCTTAATGAAAGTCGGACCCAAATCCGTTAGCGCCATGCGCAGCCGCTCGGCTTGCGTTTTTTGCGCCACCGCTTTATCCTCCTCTTTCACAAGATAGTCACTGACTCTGCCCGCTGGGATTTTATTCAACCAATCGGCTAAGCCGTATCTGGCAAAAATCTTCACCACTTCCCCCAAGCGTTTTGCTTTCTCAGTATTCATATTCATAGTTTTGATCTATATCCACCTTCGCCCTCATAGAAGCTATTTTTGCACTGCTGAAGCCAGCTGCCACCCGTAACTCCTGCAAAATTGAAAACTCTTAAGCGCAAGTTATTGCTAAATGAAAATCGCCTCATTCCCCCATCCAGCAAGAGAATTCCACTTGTGATTTTGTGCCAGCACCTTAAACTACTGCTAGCACTTTCCATTGAATGACTCGAATCCCCCTCACTCGTATTGCCACCTTTGCGCCCTTCCCTCACTTCCTACGGCGAGAGGGCTTTGAAGTAGACCGCCTGTTAACTTCGATCGGAGTAGATCCCGAGTTGCTCACTGACAATGAATGCCTTATCCCTTTGGCACTAGGCGCATCTTTTGTCGAAGCCGTGGTAAAAAAAACCGGCATGGCGCAAATCGGCCTGGATGTCGGAAGCATTACCAGCATCCACGACCTCGGCGCTTTCGGCGTCGTGCTTAGCCAATCCCTCACTCTCCACGACCTGCTGCAGCGAC
>JAJRVS010000208.1 GCA_024277195.1 Verrucomicrobiota bacterium
ATCCTCGCCGACACCGGAGCTACCTTGTTAGTGATCGTGAATGCGCTGAGGTTGTTGCGGCGAGCACGATAATTTTCTTAACTTAAAGCTAAACTTCCCACCTAGCTCCACCGCTTGTTGAAGATGCAGGATAAAACTAAAGACACATCAACTATTGTTCTGAATTTTCACCTTCTATTCTTCTGAATTGGTGTTCTGTAGATTCAATGAAATGTTTCTCTGCCTGGGTCGGAAGCAAGCGCTGATTAGATTTAAATTTTTTATATTCCTCCTGAGCTTTAACAAGTGCTTCATCCCTGCTGATTTTTCCCGCATGCGTGAGAATGTCCCTCCCCGTCATAGTAAGAAATTGCTGCAACCGCTCAATCCAATCACTCATAGTCATGGGCTTTTCGTTCAATGCCTGAATCTCCGCTAGTTCCAAATACGCGGTAACGATACGGTTCAGCAGGTTCAACTCATTTTCTTTGAGATAATTTTTGGCGATTTCAATGTCACGTTTGAGCAATGTATTCCCTGAATAATTAGTGATCCCCATATTCGGTTTCAATGCATCCGCACGCTCGTAAACAATCTCTGCAGCTGTATGTCCGTGAGCCGACCAATGGAGTTGATTTTGAACCTTCGCAAAAAAATCTTGTGCCCCCTCACTCTGTGGATCGTAGTCAATACTGGTGGCATAAATATCAAGCACCTTGCGCCAAAAAACTTTCTCTGAAGAACGAATGTCACGGATGCGTTGCAGCAGTTCCTCGAAATAACGGGAATTGCCCGCCTCCTTAAGACGAAGGTCATCCATCGTAAAGCCTTTGATAAGATATTCGCGCAGCCTCTGAGTCGCCCATATACGAAACTGCGTGCCCCGCTGAGATTTGACCCGATACCCCACCGATATGATAACATCGAGATTATAGAAATTAGTGGGTTTCGTAGAAAATTCGGAATTTCCGAATTTTCTCAACACCTTTTCTTCCAGCAATTCCTTTTCCTTAAATATATTCTTAACATGCTCATTGATGGTGGAGACCGCTTTGCCAAAAAGCTCAGACATTTGCTGCTGACTAAGCCAGACCGTATCTCCATCAGTCCTGACATCCAGCCGGAAGCTGCCATCAGCTTCATAAAGAAGCACCCCGTTTCTATTCTGTTCATCATTCATGATGTTTCTACTTGCCAAAATTTACCCTTCGCTACTACGAACCATAGCTTTTAATGGAATGATATAAACACCACAGCCACCTAATACTGTTCAAAAAAACACTACGCGTCAAGCCGAAATACACTTTTTGATGTCACCGCTAATCTACCTGCCAATGATTTCAACAGCCTGACCCCTCAACGGCAAGAAAAGTCGCAGAAGCGGGTGTGCTCTTGAGATCTCAAATTTCCAGGTTGCACGTATTCGAATGGTCGGGATATTGTGATTATAAGGTGTTGGCAGTTCGGAACGGTGCTCCTTCGGGTACGCTCTCTGAACAGGTGTCTTCTACAAAAGGCGTCCAAGCTGAAGCTGGAACGGTGTTCTTTCGAGTTCGCTCTCTGGCTAGGTGGTTGGGGCGCCTTTTTCTTTGCCATACTTCAGCCAGTCGCCACTACCCCGCATCTCGTATCTGTGAAGCAAGCTCGACGGCAAAATCATTCGCTTCATCTTCCTCGATGATCTTCGCCACATTTGATGCACCCAGTATATCCTTGGCGCGTCCATACGCCTGATAGCCACCTCGTTCTGAGGGGCTCCCCAGCAACAGGTGGATTTTTGGTTTTTCCTCCGCATCACTCAAAAAGCGTGAAAGGCTCTCCCAGCGGAACGCCTTATTACGAATATCTTCAGCACGCTTCAAATCAAAGGACACCGTTTGATATACATTCCAAGCTCCGTTCAACCACGCGTGGTCAAATGTGTGCATAGCCAAAGGCGCAATCACTTCATGTTTTTTAATGAATGGTTTCACCTCAGGAGCTTCGAAGGCTCGACTGTACACCTCACGATATACATGCGCCTCGTTCCGTCGTGAGGATTCAGATTCCTCATAATGACGAGCGATGATCTCTTCATACAATAATTCCAATTCCTTATCAGGGGAGCCTGTTATACCTCCCAAGGATTTACTCCATTGCAAAGCCCCGTCGTCATGGGGGATGATCTTTGTGGCAATATCCCGAACCTGTTCCGGGGGTTTCTCAAAAGGGATGTTCGCCTGGTCCTCATTGAGTTCGCGGTCGAGACGTTCGAATCGGGTCTCAATTCGCGAGATCATCTGGCGATAATCCTGGCTTTGAAAATTATGATAAAAACGGCTGAGACGGTGGAATTTCGAAGAAAATCGGAAGCCTAAATAAGAACTCTCCGGTGCCCACAACACAATCCCTACATTAACAAACTCCCCCGAAAGAGGTTCGTTAAAGTAACGTAGAAAACAGAAGCTGTAAGGTTCTTGGCTCATACACGGCTGGCGTCAGTGAGATAACGAAAAAAATCGTCGAAATCTCTTAACAACTTATTAAGGTAAACTTCAAGTCGTGGCAAGTCCAGATCTGGATCTCCGAGTTGAACCCCAATCTCACCAGTAACGCTGCCTTCGGGGTTAGAAAGTCGCCATTCTTCAAAATCTTCCCAAATTTTCTTTCCTAGAATGAATTCATCCTTCAATTCAGGAAGATGCCGATGCAGGCAATGACGCTGGAGAACCTGTTTCACCAAAGTCGAGCGCCAAGGTTTAGCGGAAGATTCCTCCATCCTCAAAAAAGCAAAAGCCTTGTCAAAATCCAGCACGGCCAATTGATCTCCACGCCAAAGCAAGTTGGGGTTTTCGAGCTCACGATCCGAATTCTGAACCATGGCATCGAAACAGTAAGCAGATTCTATGTCTGCTTTATCGAGAGAACGGGGTAAGGAGGCATCGATCCAAGGTTTCCAGTCTTCGCCCAAATGAATGGTCGCCAAACTCCAACCAGGACTGTCGTGGATAAGCTTGGCGTACACGGGGAAATCGGGGATCACTTTATCAAAGCTCTTTGGAAATTCTACCAACACGGGTTCTGGTGCAGTGAGCCCAAGATGACGAGCCAGCAAAAGGGCAAACAGTTCCCGCATGATGGCTTCGGGACGATCCGCGTAGCCAGCAGTTGACTTGACCACGAGAGTTTCGCGATTTCGATTCGCTTGATTCTCTCCGATCACCAAAAATGGCCGATTTAATCCGCGCTCCA
>JAJRVS010000209.1 GCA_024277195.1 Verrucomicrobiota bacterium
GCCAAAGCGGGTGGCTTGAAGCAGGCTTCCATCTTTTCCAGATATTTTGGCTGCTAGCAGCGAGCCATCTTTTTCATCACCGAGAGACTTGCCGTCGTAGCTGGCGTTTTTGTATGCTTTACCGCAGATCCGGACATTGCCTTTTGAATCTACCGCTACGTCATCGGCCGAAGCAGAAATCGGGCTTCCTCCGGCTTTGGCCCAGAGAAGTTTGCCGTCATCGCTGTAGCGGGCGACAAAGAGGCGGGAGGATTTTTCCTTGGTTTCCAGAGTGAAGTCTCCGAGTTTGCAGTGACCTGACATTCTGCCAGCGATCACACAACCTCCGCCTGGCATGAGGTCGAGACCATGTCCATAATCATAAGCCGATCCACCGCCAGTGTGGATCCAGCGCTCCTTGCCATCTTTGTCATAGCTGGCGGTGAAGGCATCGTAGTCGCCGCTATTGATTACTTTTTTGCCAGCGAAAGTGAGGGACTTGCTTTCGAAGTGTCCGGTCACAAACACGTTGCCGTTTTTGTCTGCATCAATGCCGTAACCGCGTTCAGTCAATTCGCCACCAATTTGGCGTGCCCAGATGAATTCACCAGCTGAATTCATTTTGGCGATGAAACAATCAGGTTTGCCGCGACTGGTGAGCTTGTATTTGCCAAAATCGGCTTCGCCGGCGAACTGGCCGGTGATGTAAGTGAAGCCGTCTTCGCCAACAGCCAGGCTGCGAACTTTTTCTCCACTGGGGGTGCCTCCTGCGCGGATGGCCCAGAGGTAGGGGTCTGCTTTTTTGTCTTGAGCGGATGAGGGGAGGCTGGTGGCAATGAGGAAGGTGCCGATGAGGAGTGGAAAAATGGAGTGAGGGTGCATGGGGGACTCTGTCATGGAATGGAGGAAATGACAACTTTTGGGGAGTTCAATCTGGGGCAGAGCCGTAGCGCAGTGGAGACAGACGGAGTCAATTGCGATTTGTTCTTGAAAATAAATGAGCAGATCTCGAACCTGCACCACATTAATAAGCCGTAATAAGTATTTTAAACTGGTATTGTTTTAGCCAAATTGTTTAGATTATTGGCGATCATGGGAATTCAAGCGGCCATAGCGAGAAGATCACCTGTCAGGCAGGCGCAAACGGCAATCCGGCATTTGCAGCCGGTGATGCTGGGGTTTGCAGCGTTGATGATATTAGGGGTGCTGTTTTATTATCTTTATTCTTACAATGGTCGGGAGAGAGTCCTTTATGGATACGCCTCACCGCTACCTGTCGCTGACAGTGCCATGTTGTATTGTGGGTGGAACCCGTTACAGATTAAAATTTCTCGTAGTGGTGTGATTTCCAAGATGGATGGAACGGTTCTGAATTCTGTCCAACAGAGAGAGTTTTTGGGGGCGTATGTAAAGAAAAACAATGAGGAACGAGTTAAGTCTATCCTCCGAATTAGGATGGATTCGCAGAGTCGTGCGAAGGCGGCCACTTCACTTATCCAAATTGCGCAAAGTGAAGGGCTCCAGCACATCACTTTTGCAACGACATCCCCTGAGAGCAGGTAGAGGGAGCCGTTCGAATTAGGGGTAACTTGCGGCTTGCTAGGGACGGCTTGCCCTGCCAATCATTTCACTCATCCATCTCAAAAAAGGCGATCGCATTTTTTGAAAATATCTTCTCCGCCAGGCGCCGGGCGTCAGATTCCTGAAAATAACCGCAATCCACTTTTTCCTGCAACACTTCACTGATCAGGTTGCGTGCGTGTTTGAAGCTGCTGAAGCTCTCCTCGGCGTGCCAGTTGTCGCCGCCGAACATCAACCGTGATTCGTCGGGCAGGATTTCGATGGCTTCGTGCAGGGCGCGTTTGAAATGACTGCCGCTGAGTAGGAAGGACCAGGTCAAGTCGATCCAGATATTGCGATAGACAAAAGCCATGCCGAGCAGGTCAACACTCCAGGGGTAAGCGAGGTGCATCAGCAGGAAACGGGTATTGGGATGGCGTTCGATCAGGCCGACGGCTTTCATCGGATGGGAGTAGTGGATCACGGCGGTGCCAAGGTGCATTTGCACTGGAATGTCGCGTTCGCCAGCGAGTGCGCAGAGGTGGTCGACGGCGAAATCTCCAAAGGCTTTTTGCTCTTCTGCACTGGCCTGTTTGTTTCTCCAAGCTCGGCGGGCGAGTGCTTCGTCGGGTGGATCAAATTGAATGTCGCGGTCGTAGGCGAGGGCGTTTTTGATCGCGACTTGATTGCGGACTGCGAGAGTATCGACTAGCACTTCAAGCAGCTGACAAAAATCATCGAAAGAGTCGAGATCAATTCCTAGCTCTTTGGCGAAGTCGGTGGCGCGATTGCCGTTATGATCGGCATTGTCGGGATGCCAACCCATCGCCAGCGCGTTGATGCGTAGCACTGATTGATAATGGTCACCGAGAGTCTTGGTGGCATTTTGCAATGTGGCGGTGTAGGGGTCGGTGATGATGCGTTGTACCCCGGCACGCCGCATCACCTCATGAGCCCAGTTAGGGTCACGGTGGTTTTTTCGAATACTTTGATCAAGCGTCTGCCAGTTGTCTTCGGTGATGCCCTCACCTTTCAGGTCGTAAAGTTCATCGAGACCGTGTACCAAGCTACGCACAAATTGATTTGAGCCGCAATTTTCAACATAAGCGGCGATGTCTGGCCAAGTGGTCTCGCCCTTGGCGGGCCCCATCAAACCTTCATCTACGGTTTCGCCAGGCAGCGGGTAAGGGCGTGCTTGGGTCCATCCGGCATAACTTTGTTTGAAGAGATCGAGCAGGCCGACTTCCGAGTTAAGAAAAGTTTCTGGCAGGTGGTGTTCGTGCACATCGATGATGGGCAGTTGATGGATGTAGTCTGAGAGAGGGGGGGGCATGGTGGAGCAAGTAGCGTTAACGAGTAGACAAAATCACGTTGCGGGCTTCGCCGGTGTTTTCAGCATCCCACTTGATCTTTTTAGCTGTGATAGATAGGCTGCGGTTCCAGTCATCCAGTAGGGTTTTTCCTTGGTAGATTCGTACCCGCACGCCGAGAACACGATCGTTGCCAGTTCCGTCTACGGAAACACAGTCCTTGTCAACGTAGCTTTCGATATCAAATTCAAATTTTAACTCAGCCCGGCCTTTTGGTTTGATGAGGGCGAAGGAGGATTCGGTGGTGATGCGCTGGAATTTGGTTAGTTCTTTTTTGCTCTGGCCGACAGCAAGACCGACGTAAGTGCCCTTGATAACATCGACGACATCATTCACCAGAACATCTGTTACTACGCGGATGTCGCTTAGAGAGCTAGGATTGTTACTGGTTATGCTGACCAGTATTTGTTGAGGCTTGGTAGTGATGGTATCATTGATCATTGCACCGTCTTTTTTACTTATTTGATCCCGTAATTCCTTTAGGTCGATGTAGTAATTGAAGCGGTAGGCTACGGCATCGGGGTTATCTTTGATCCAATTGCGGATATAGGCCTGGTCATCGAGGGAAAACAAGGTGATGGGCGCGGTGATTGTTTTGCCTTTCCGGATGATTTCGACTTTCCCGTCGAGGGTGGCCCCAGTGAGTTCCGCTTCGATCTTGCGACCTTTGATATCGGTGAATTCACGGGCGGTCAGACTGCACAAGGCGCTTACACTCAGTTGAAGCAAAATCAGGAAATGAAGCGTGATTTTCCTGATAGGAAAATGTTGGGGAGAATCAAATGGTGACATAACAGGTAAATGCTAGCGGTTTAGGGGTGGATTTCAAGATGATATCAGCCATTTGATACTAATTTGCTATGTTTTTATAATAAATCGCCTGACAAAGTGAATGGTCGCGTTAAAAATGTGGCATCATGAAATTAAAATGTGGATTTATTGGTATCGGTGCGATGGGGCGCAGTCATGTGGATTTGATTCATCGGGAGAATGGGGAGCGGGCGGAAGTGGTTGCGGTGTGTGGCAATAACAAGGACAACATCGCGAAGTGTCTGGAGATCGCGCCAGCTGCCAAGGTGTATCACGATGAAGATGAATTGATTCAGAGTGATCTGGATGCGGTGTTTATTTCCACGCCGAATTTCACTCATCTGCGACTGGCAAAGGCATGCATTGCAGCGGGCAAGCATCTCTTCTTGGAGAAACCTTGTGGCATCACCTTGGCGGAATGTGACGAATTGGGTGTCTTGGCAGATTCAACGAATAAGGTGATCATGATTGGGCATGAGTTGCGTTACTCGCCCTTTTTCCAGAAGATCAAGCACTTGGTGGATGCTGGGGAGATAGGCACGCCCCAGATGGTATGGACAAAAGAATTCCGAGGTCCTTTCCAGCCGAAGTCGGGTGAGTGGATTCAGGATGACCGCAAATCGGGTGGTTGTCTGGTGGATAAAAACGCCCATCACTTTGATGTGATGAACTGGTGGTGCGGTGGCAAAGCCAAAAAGGTGGCGGCTTTTGGTA
>JAJRVS010000210.1 GCA_024277195.1 Verrucomicrobiota bacterium
GCTCTGGGCGATATGGGAGCTCATATCATTGATCCTCCGGTGTGGGCCTTGGAATTGGGTGCGCCCCTTACCGTAGCTTATGAAGGGCCGGAACCGCGTCCGGAGACTTTTCCGGAATCGGAGCGCATTCATTATGTGTTCAAGGGGACAAAATACACCAAGGGAGATAAACTTAAAATGACCTGGCACGATGGTAAACTCTTGCCGGACCTGGAATCAAACGGATTGCCTGCAGATATAAAATTACAGGGCGGGGGATCGATGTTTGTAGGGGAAAGTGGAACCCTGGTCGCGAAACACGGCAGCAGTAATGTGCCGGTGCTTTATCCACAGGAAAAATTTAAGGATTTTAAAATGCCGCAACTCGAGAAAATTGATCACTATCAACAGTGGGTCGATGCCATTCGTGGAGAAGGTAAAACAACTTCACATTTTGATTATGCCGGGCCACTTACCGAAACCGTTTTGCTTGGCACGATCGTTTGTCGTTTTCCAGGAGAGACTCTGGAATGGGATGCAAAACAGATGAAGTTTTCGAATAATGTGGAGGCTTCAAAATTAGTCAGCTCCCCTTATCGGAAAGGTTGGGAAGTTGAGGGATTGACGTAAATTCCGAAAGGAAAAAATTTAAGCCGCCAGATGAAAATAAGCGTGAATGTGAGGCACTCCGCGGAAGTACCAAACCATATCCGGCCCTTCTATCTGCCAAGTGTCCCAGACTTTGTCATTGCCAATGTCGTAGCGACCGCCGTAGCAGGAGACAAACAGCTGATCGATTAACTTTTTGTCCTCGATGGTTTTCATGGTGGCGTCGACATCATCGGGTCGGAAACAAACCAGCATTCGGCGCATGGTTTCCAATAGCTTGACCTGTTGATCCTTGCTCAAGTCCGCGCAACTGAGCCCGGGCAAATCAGTCTTGTGCTTTTTGATGACCGTCTCTTCCTTTTCGCTTCTAGGTCTTCTATCGACCAGCACCTTTGCCTGTTGTTTGCCATCTAGGGCACTGACAAACTCGTTAAAAATCAGTCCTTGATACCAGAAGGGGTTGCCTTCGTGATCTTTAGATTCTTTGAAAGACTTGGCAAAATTGCCGTAGAAGATGGGTGCGCCACCAAAGCCCATACCTTTGTCGCTGTGGGCATTGCAACGCCGGGTTACGTGATGGCCGGTGTAGATGAACTCAAAATTTTCATCCTCCGGTGTGCCAAAAAACCCGACTGATGGGGTGTTTTTGATCTTTCCCATGAGATCTTTTTGCACCTGCCAGTTCATTTTTTCGCGATGCTCTGGATGATGTAAGGACTCGAATATTTGTTTCACCAGATCTTGCTGATCTTTGTTGTAAAAGGTGTGCAGACGTTGCTCGGGGCAGACATACCACCAGTTGCTGATGAATTGGCGACTGGGGTGATTCACCGGCAGGCAAACTTTGCGGACTTGCTCTTCGCTCAGGCTTTTGTAAAACTGCATCGCCAGGGAATCGCTTGCCTTTGCTTCTAATTTGGCTGCCCGCAGAGAGGGCAAGGCCGCCATCACGGAGCCGGCTCCTAGAGCACGTAAGATCCCACGACGGCCGATGAGTTTGGTACTGGGGTTGAGCGTATTCATTTGCGTTTCTATGGAGTGGGTTCGAAGCTTTTGAGTAGGCTGTATTTGCTGGCGTCCCATAGGCGTAGGGTGCCGCTTAGGCCGCCGGCCAGGATGAGCTTGCCATCGGGGCTGAGGGATGCGGAATAGGCATATTCAAATTCTCCGGGCAGGTTTTTATTGTTGGCTTTTAACATTCCCGAACCTTCGGCAGTGAGCAGGCTGTCATTGGTTTTTGAGAGGAACTGCACCACGGTGACCTCGTCGCCTTTGCCGAGAATGGTTTTAAATTTCTCGCCGGTTTCGGTGTTCCACAGGATGATGTTTTTGTCCGCCCCACTGGTGGCGATGAGGTGGCCGTCACCGCTCCACGAGGCGTCAAGCACGGCGAGAGCATGCCCTTCCAGTGATCTGATTTTTTTCAGGGCAGGCAGTTGAAAAATTTTGGCGGTGCCGTCTGAGGAGCCGGTGACAAATCTTTTTTTGTCGGGAGAAAAGTTCAAGCTGGTGATCAGGTCGGTATGCGCGAGCAGGTCTTTGGCTTTCAGTTTGAGCGTTTTTTTGTCCCACAGCTTTAACTGACCTTTGCGTGAGGGGATGCCGCTGGCACTGACTAAAGAAGCGCCGGTGCCAAAACCCAGTGCCGTCACCCGGTCGATCAAGATCGAGCCGTCTTTGCCGTTGCCAATGCTTTGGCTGTATTTCCACGAGCGTTGGGTTGGCCAGGACCAGGATTGGCCATCTTCACCAGCGGTCACCAGGCGGTCTCCTTTTTCAAAAGCAAAACCCTTCAGCGGTTTTTTAGTATTAATGGATTCAATGAAATGACCGGTTTCAGAATCGTAGAGATGGACATTGCCATTTTGATAAGCCACGGCTAGATAGAGTCCATCGGTGGAAAATTCACTGCCTGCGATCAGGTATTGTGGCACGGTTTTGGACTGCAGTTCATTGAGTTTTTTTAGCTTTTCTTCGAGGCTTTTAACCAGGGCTTCGGTGGTCTTTTTGTCATTTTGAGTGGTGGCTAGATCCTGGTTGGCTTTTTTCTGCATTTGCAAGGCTCGGTCCTTGCCGTTTTTTATCGAAACCAGACGGGTTTTGCTTTTTTGGATTTCCTCGCTGACCAATTTGATAGCCTCTTGATGTTTTTGGGTCTCATCGGCGACTTTTTTGACTTCCTTGGCATCATCGGATTTGGCCTTGGCGATTTTTTTAGCAGACAAGCCGCTCAGTTTTTTCTCCTGTGTTTTTAATTCGGCATTGATGGTTTCCAATTGTTTGGGAACACTGTTGGCGGATTCCAATTCTTTTTTGGCGGTTTCTTGCAGAATTTTGATTCGCGCATCGTGGCGGGTGATGTTTCTTTTAGCGACATTTTTATCCGAGGTGAGTTGCTGGATTTCGAGATCGATATTGGGGTCGCGGGCGAGGCTGATTAGATATTTCGCAGGGTTTTTCAGATCCCATAGCAAAACCCGTGCTTTGTCATTGGTGGTGATCAGGCGATGGGCTTTCGAGTGCAAGGCGATGTGTTTGAGAGCACCGCCGTGATTAAAAGTAGCTTTGGCCTTTTTTTGTTTCAGATCCCAGATAATGATTTTGCCGGAGCTGTCGGCGCTGACCAGCGGGTAGAGCGTATCGCTGAAAAAATGCTGCACGGGTTTGGCGTGGGCTTTCAGATCAAAATAGAATTTTTTATCGAGAGCAGGGGGAGCGGCAGCGGCAACCGCTTTGGCCGCTTCGACGGGCTTGGCATCTTTTTTAACTGGGGCAGGTTTTGCCGCTGGCGTTTGGGCGAAGGCTTCGATCTTGAGAATACGCAGGGTGCCGTTGTCAAAAGCGAGCGCGATTTGTTTTTGATCGTCGAGGATGGCGATGGTGGAGATTTTGTCTGCGAACTTGAGCGGCTGGGATATTTTGCCTTTTTGCATCAAGCGCGTTACTTGGTCCCGTGTTTTATTCAGCGAGATGCTCCAGGATTGATCTTTGCTGGTCAGTAGGGGAGCTTTGACTGGAGCCGTTGGAACTTTTTTTCCCACCATCGAGGAGGGTTGCCACAGTTTGATCACCCGGTAGCCGCCACTGGCCAGCGTGCCGTCCTGATCAAAAGCCAGTGAACGCACCAGGTCAAGGTGGGCGGCTGATTTTAAAGCGGGATCGATCAGGCGAGTCAGAAATGTTTTTAGTTTGATGTCGTAGATGTCGATATTCTGTCCATGCCCCGCAGCGGCATAACGTCCATCCGGTGAAACCGTCAGGGCATACACCGGCTGCTTGCTTTTGAATTTCAGCCATTTCTTGGGAGCTTCGGCGATCACGGTGCCACTGCCTTTGACTCCTTGATCGATCCATAATTTGAGCAAAGCTAGCTCATGGGGAGTCAGATTTTTCGCTTTTGATTTGTTGTTCTTCGGCGGCATGACATCCTCTTCGATATGAGCCGAAGTGGTGAATAATAAACTTTCCCCAGCTTTGCCCGCGACCACTACCGGGCCGTCCGAACTGCCTTTGCGAATGTCATCGGGGGTTTCCAGAATGAGTTTGGCCTTGGCTTTGGAGTGATTGTGGCAAGCTAGGCAGTTCCTTTTAAAAAAAGGGTAAATTTCCTTATTGAAATTCACTTCAGACTTTCTATCCAACTTGGCCAGCTTCAAGCCTTCGGCCTGAACGGTGCCCAAAAGGAAAAAGCTGAATATCGCCGTTAGTTTTGTCGATGTTTTGAATGAAAACATTATTTGGCTTTCTTTTCTTCCAGCACAATTTTGTAACGCACCGGCAGAGAGAAAAATCCGGCACGGAACTTGGTTTCTTTGGTGACCTTGTCTATTTGTGCCAATTGCAACTGGACTTCCTTTTCAATGCTTTTGATCTCTTTAAAATGGGTCTGTGCGACTTTGAGTGATGCATCGGCAGTTTTCATGGTCTGGGTCAGCTGAGCAACTTTCGTTTTGCCACTATTGATCAGTGCTTGTTTGGCGGCGCTGGCTTTGGCCAGGGTTTGTTTGCCAATATTTTCCTTGTCGGCGGTCTGTTTGACGGTTGCCGCGTTGGCGGCAGTCAGTTTGGCCAGAGCTTGTTTGGCAGCGTTTTCTTTTGCTGTGCTTTGTTTGACGAGTTGGTCCTTGTTGCCGGCTGCTTTTTGCGCAGCGGCATGGACGGCCGTTGCTTTGCTCAAGGTGTCTTTTGCCGCTTTTGAAGCATCGGGTTTGGTGGCGGCC